>CANRBL010000045.1 GCA_947628835.1 uncultured Clostridia bacterium
AGCAAGGATTTGGAACACTAAGAAATATAGCAATGGCAAGAATGGCAGACGGAAGAACAACAGAAAAAGCACAAGCAATATTCATAATATCAATAAAGACAGGAGAAAAAATAGCAATAGGAGCAGTAATCATGATAATAATACTAACAATAACAGCGATAGTAATAAAGAAAAAAAGAAACAATATAAAAAAAGTAAAGCACAAAATGTAAAAGCTAAAAATAAAAGTTAGTATAGAAGAAGAATAGAGAGTTAAAGAAAAAGAAATAGCAAAAATAATTGCTATTTCTTTTTATTTGGTGTATACTGTAATCAGTGAAAAAATAAAGAGAAGGAGAAAAACTGTATGAGAGAAAGAAAGGGAAGAGGAATAGCAATAGGAGATAGTGACTTTAAATCAATAATAGACAAAAATTGTTTATATGTAGACAAAACAGAATTTATAAAGCATATAATAGATACAGAATCAATGGTAACATTAATAACAAGACCAAGAAGATTCGGAAAAACATTAAATATGAGTACATTAAACTATTTTTTTAATATAGATGAAAAAGAAAATAGTTATTTATTTAAAGATTTAAAAATAATGAAAGCAGGAGAAGAATATACATCAAAACAAAATCAATATCCAGTAATATTTGTAAGTATGAATGGAATGAATTGTGCAAAATATGAAGAAATGATAGAAACATTTAAAATAATAATGGGAAGAGTATATAGTGAACATAGATATTTATTAGAAAGTGATAAAGTATATGAAGAAGAAAAGGCAAAAATAAAAGATATGTTGTATGAAAGAGAAACAGAAACAGTATTAAAAAATAGTATAAAATCATTAGCGGTAATGTTAAATAGACATTTTGGTAAAAAAACAATATTATTATTGGATGAATATGACGTACCAATACAAAGTGCATATGTATATGGATATTATGAAGAAGCAATAGCATTTTTTAAATCATTTTATGGAATGACATTTAAAGATAATCCAAACTTAGAAAAAACAGTAATAACAGGAGTATCAAGGGTATCAAAAGAAAGTATATTCAGTCGGAGCAAATAATTTTAAAGTATATACAGTCTTAGACAACGAATTTGAAAGTGATTTTGGAATAACACAAGAGGAAATGGAGCAATTGATAGAAGAATATGAAGTACAAGATGAAAAAGAAGAAATAGCAAGATGGTATGATGGATACAAAATAGGAAATAGTGAAGGACTATATAACCCTTGGAGCATAATAAATTATTTAACAGATAGGGTATTAGAACCATATTGGGTAAATACAAGTTCAAATGATTTAATAAAAATAGCATTAAAAAACAGTATGGGAGTAAAAGAGAAAATAGAGAGATTATTAAAAGGAGAGACAGTAGAAGTACCAATAAATGAAGAAACAGTAATAGTAGGAATAGAGAACAATGAAGATAATATATGGGGGTTAATGTTAGGAACAGGATATTTAAGACCAGAAGAAGTAAAAATAATAAATGGAAAAAAAGTAGGAAAAGTAAAATTACCAAATTATGAAATAAAGTGCTTATTTGAAGGAATAATAAGTGATTGGTTTTTAAATAAGGTAATAGGAAATGATTTAATGAGTATACTAAATAGTTTAATAACATTAGATATAAAAGAATATGAAAAGAAATTTAAAAAATTAGTAATAGAAATGTTTAGTTATATGGATGTAGGAGAAAATACAGCAGAAAATTTTTATCACGCATTTGTATTAGGAATGTTAGTAGGATTAAAAGATAGATATTACATCAAGTCAAATAGAGAATCAGGGGAAGGAAGATATGATGTAATGCTAGAACCAAAAAATAAAGAGGAAAATAGTTTTATAATGGAGTTTAAAGTATATGAAAAAGATGATGAAAAAACAATAGAAGAAACAATAGAAAATGCTAAAAAACAGATAGAGGAAAAGGGATATGAAACAGAATTACGAGAAAGAGGATGTACAAAAATAACAAAAATGGTATATGCATTTAAAGGAAAAGATGTTAAAATGGAAATATATTAGTAATAATTATTATCTAATAATGATTATAATATCATATAAAATATTAAATAATAAAATGGAGGAAAATTATGATAGTAATAGGAAGCGACCATGGAGGGTATAAATTAAAAGAAGAAATAAAAAAATATTTAAAAGAAAAGGAAATTGAATATATAGACTGTGGATGTGAAACAGAAGAAAGTGTTGATTATCCAGATATAGCAAAAGCAGTAGTAAAAGAAATGCAAGAAAAAAAATCAACACAAGGAATATTAATATGTCGTTCAGGAATAGGAATGAGCATAGTAGCAAATAAATTTAAAGGTATCAGATGTACACCATGTCATGATGAAGTAACTGCAAAGTATGCAAGAATGCACAATAATAGTAATATTTTAGCATTAGGAGCAGACAATATAAGTGTTAATGAAGCAATATGCATATTAAGAATGTGGTTAGCAACAGAGTACGAAGGAGGAAGACATAATGCAAGAATAAAAAAGATAGAAGAAATAGAAAGAGAAAATATGAAATAAAATAATATGGGAGGATAAGTTATGTGGGGAAATATAGCTATAGCATTCTTGCTAGCGTTTATAGTTTCATTTATGCTTACACCATATACGATAAAAATAGCGCCTAAGATTGGAGCTATTGATATTCCAAAAGATAAAAGAAGAATGAGAAAAAGTGTTATGCCCAAATTTGGAGGACCTGCGGTAATATTAGGATTTCTAGTATCTGTAACATATTTAATAATTGTTATGTCAATAGAAAAAAGTTTCGATTTATTTTCTTTTGAGTGTTATGGATTTAAATTATTAGGTATATTTTTTGGTATTGTAGCAATAACTATTACAGGAATTTTAGATGATATAAAACCATTAAAACCATGGCAAAAATTATTAGGACAAGTTATAGCTGCAATAATTGTAATAAATTTTGGAGTAAGAATAGAACATTTAGATATACCGTTTATATCTCAATTAGGAACAAATAAAGCAGTATCAATAATAATTACAATATTATGGATAGTAGGAATAACAAATGCAATAAATTTAATAGATGGATTAGATGGATTATCTTCTGGAATAAGTTTAATATCATGTTTATCGTTATTAATAATATTTGCACTAAATGATTCACCAATAATTGCAATAATTATGAGTACTGCATTAGTTGGAGCCTTAGTAGGATTTTTACCATATAATTTCGCACCAGCAAGAACATTTATAGGAGATACAGGTTCAAACTTTTTAGGATTTATGTTAGCAATAGTATCTATTTTAGGAGTGGCAAAAACATATACAGCAATAGTAATAGTATTGCCTGTAATAGTTTTAGGAATGCCTATATTTGATGTAATATTTGCAATAGTAAGAAGATTAAAAAAAGGAAAATCAATAAAAGCAGTATTTCAGGCAGATAAAGGGCATTTACATCATAAATTAGTAGCAAAAGGATTTAGTCAAAAACAAGCAGTATTAATTTTATATGGAATAAGTGCTGCTTTTGGAATATTTGCAATTATTTTATTTGAAAGTGGAATATGGAAAGCGTTATCATTTTTATTAATGGTAATTGCAGCTGTTGCATTAGGATATAATAATTTTGTAAAACAAAAAGAAGATAATAATTCAATGTATGAATGTACTGTTTGTAAATACATATACAATCCTAAAACAGGAAATGAAAGAGTTGGAGTACATCCTGGAACCAAATTTGATGAACTACCAGAAGATTGGGTATGTCCAGTTTGTGGAGAAGGAAAGGATATGTTCCAAATTCATAGATAAAACGATATTATAAAACAAAGTGAAATAAAATATATAATTTTGAAAAAAGCGCATTGAGAATAATTTCTGAGAAAATTATTTGAACGAGCATTTTTGAAAAATAATATATTTTATTTCACATTAATGATTTTATAAAAATAATTCTAAAAGCATTGAAATATAAAATTTTCATTCAAATTCTTATATTTCAATGCTATTAAGAAGTTATTACTTTAAAACCATTACTTTGTAGAAAATAAAAAGCTTCATATAAACCTCTATTTAAAAAATCTAATTAGTCTTAGATTTCGAAAAATTAATATCATTTCTATATAACTTACAAAGGTCGCAATTCTTGCATATTTCAATTCTATCCTCAAAAACTAATTTCAAAGTTTTTATAAATTCATCTTCATTATTATCAATTAAATGTACAACAATATTTTTAGGAACCAAGGATAACAATGTATTTAAAGCATAGTCATTAGAAGAAAAGGTTATATCAGATAAATATTTTGCATTAAATATGTTATCATTAACAACAATCAAATTATGTTTATCATCTAGCAAAGTAGACTGTTGATTATTATATATTAAATGTACTTTAGCTGTTGTATAAGGCTGAGATTTAATATATATTTTTAATAAAGAAATAAATTCTATATATTCTCTCTCAATTATAAATTTATTAACAGAAGTATCAATTATGCTATTTAATTCAGAAACATAATCAAATAATCTAAAAGTAATAAAACCTGATAATAAAAGATTTTTTTCGGTCGAAATATAATCAAAAAAACTAGTATATAATGCATCAAACCTTTTTTCAATAGGTTGTTCAATTAACAACTCTGAGCATATATCAAATATAATTTGTCTTTCAGTACTATCAAAATAAAAATAATTACTTTTAATAAGATTTTTTATAATAATATCTTCAATATTGTCAATAACTAAATAAGAAAGTACAGTAGCAATTTCAGAATAAAAAACCTTTGTATTAATTCCAGTATAATGAATAATTATGTTTTTATAATTTTTAAATTGTTTAGATGAATAATATACATCATCTAAATCTATAGTATCAATTAAATTTAGTAGATAATCTATATTTTTAATATTATTAGTTTTTATGCATATAGATTTCATTAAAAATCCCCTTTCATTAATTATAGTATCTACTAAAATACGAGTATTATTCATTAGATATATATATAATATTCATATTGAATATTATTGTGATAAAAGGGACAAAAAAAGGTGTTAAAAAACACCTTATAAAATAATACAAATTAATCCACCACTACCTTCATTTACTATTCTTTCTAAAGTTTCTTGAAGTTTAGCTTGAGCATCTTCTGGCATTTTAGCAAGCTTTGTTTGAAGACCTTCATTTACAAGTTCGTGTAAACTTTTTCCAAAAATATTAGACTCCCAAATTTTTGTAGTATCATTTTCAAATTCAGAAAGTAAATAATTAACAAGTTCTTCAGATTGCTTTTCAGAACCAACGATTGGTGAAACCTCAGTTTCTATATTTGCTCTAATTATATGTAAAGATGGAGCAGTAGCTTTTAATTTTACGCCAAATCGAGAACCTTGTTTTACAATTTCTGGTTCCTCAAGTATTAATTCATCAATAGATGGAGTAACTATACCATATCCTTTAGCTTTAACTTCTTCTAAAGCATATGCAATTTTATCATATTGCTTTTTTGTTTTAGAAAGGTCGCTAATAATAGAAAATAAATCACCCTCATTTGAAATATTTACGCCTGTCATTTCTGTTAAGACATTGTAAAATAACTCATCATGCAAAACAATAGATACATTAACACAACCATTGCCAAGAGTAATATCAGATATAAAAGTTTTTGATATTATATCAGTTTCATTAATTTTTTCAACACATGGAGAAACTTCTTTTAATACTGATACATCATCAAAAGCATCTTTAATTTGTTCATAAAGTTTTGCTTTTAAAGGGTGCAAGCTATCTAAGCCATCAATCCATTTAGGAAAATTAATTTTAATCTGTTCAACAGGAAATTCATATAATATAGTAGAAAAAATATTGTTAATATCAGTAATAGTAAGTTCTTCACAATTAGTTGGAACTACAGAAACATTATATTTTTCACTTAAATTATTTGCAAGCTCCTGAGTTTCAGAAGATAGAGGAGAGTTAGAGTTTAATAATATAATAAAAGGTTTATTTAAAGCTTTTAATTCGTTTACAACTCTTTCTTCTGACTTTATATAATCTTCACGTGGAATGTCTGTAATAGAGCCATCTGTTGTAACTAAAATTCCTATTGTTGAATGTTCTTCAATTACCTTTTTAGTACCTATTTCAGCTGCCTGTTCAAATGGAATTTCCTCATCTGACCATGGAGTTTTTACCATTCTGGGCATATCATCTTCTAAATAGCCGATGGCATTATCAACTAAATATCCAACACAATCTACTAAACGAGTTTTTAATTTTAAATTTTTATCAATTGTTATTTCTACAGCTTCATTTGGGACAAATTTTGGCTCTGTAGTCATAATAGTACGACCACCAGCACTTTGTGGCAGTTCATCTCTTGCTCGCTCCTTTTTATATTCATTGTCTATATTTGGAATTACGAGTAAATCCATAAATTTCTTTATAAAAGTAGATTTACCAGTTCTCACAGGACCCACAACTCCTACATAAATGTCACCATCTGTTCTTTTGGCTATATCTTGATATAATCCTAGATTTTCCATTAACAAAAATACCTCCTTTAAGTTTGTACTATAAACTTTACTAATTTATATTTTCATAAAAACGTTAATATGCCAAAAAGTAATAAAATTTTAAAAAAGTTTTTAATCACTTTTTAAAGTTATATATGAACCGTTTTTTTGATATAACATTTTCATTTTTCATTGTCTTTATTTCTCTCATCATAGCACTTCTATCAACACTTAAATAATCAGCTAAATCAGTTAAAGACATAGGTAATTTAAATGTTTTTGAGTGACTATGTGTGCTTAATATATTAAAATAGCTTAAAAGTTTATCTCTAATAGTACGTTTTCCTAAAAGTTCAATTCTAAGATTAAGTGTTACGATTTTATCCAAAAGTATATTGGGTAAGTTTGAAATTAATTCATAGTGAAATTTACAATTTTTTTTACATTTTTGATTACAATTTTCATACATAAAAAATAATACTTCGCAGTTTTCTTTCGCTATAACAGATAAGTCACTATTTGTATTAATATTATAAAATACTTCTCCAAATGTATCATATTTTGTGTAATGTTCAATAATGGTATTATTTCCATTATAATCGGACCTTATTAAATCTGCAGTTCCACTTAAAATAATGCAAATTTGATTACGGTTAACAATATAATTTGTTATTACTTCATTTTTTTTAAATGCTTTTTTTTGAACTTTAGAACAATTGGTATAAAAATTATCAATAAAATTGGAAAAAGTTTCTTTCATAATTGACCTCTTTATAATTTAGTTATTTTAAATTTAGTATAATTATATTTTTAGGAAAAAGCAAGGAATTTATATTGATTTTTTGATTATTTTATTTTATTATAGAGATGAATAGGAGATGAATTTTATGGTTGATAAAATAGAGATAGTGTTAAATAATGGTGTATTATTACAAAAAAATATACAAATTTTACCTCAAAAACAAAAATGCAATATAAATCAACAAGAATACAAGATAGAAACAAAAATAATCGAGAAAATTTTAGATATATTATCAACATGGCAATATGAATATGGGGAAAATATAGCTATAGATCAAGAAGAATTTAATGTAACAGTATATTCAAGTAATTCAAAAACTACTTATCATGGAAAAGGAAATTATCCTCATAGTTATAATGAATTTTTAAGATTATTAGGAGAGATAGAAAATGGAAGAAAGATTAATTAAATTATTAAATTGTAATGAAGAATTTAGAAATCATATTCAAGATTTTATAGAAATTTTTGTATTGTATTATGGAGAAGAAGAAAGAGAATATATTGAAGAAAAGTTTAATTCTGCTTTATTAATTGGATATTTATCAGAAAATGAATTAGAACAAGTTATTTATGTGCTTGACTACATTAAAAGTAATGAAATTTTTCAGGATATAATAAATAAAACTCCTTTAAATGTAACTGAAAGAGAATTATTTGGAAGAGACTTAAGAGGAAATTATACGCCTTTCGAATTTAAAACATTTCATCCAATTAATACTTATGGATTATTTTATGATGAATGTATGTTAGGAGAGGAAGGAAGAAAACAAAAATTTTACAAAATCGCATATGAAAGCTTATGCGAAAGGGTGAAAGATATATCTTTTGAAGAATATATGCAAATAGTAGATACTAAAGAAATACCAGAAAAGCATCAAAATAAATCTGATGAACTAAAGCAATTAATATTACATTATACAGATATATCATACCTACAATACTCATATGAAAGCAAAAAAAAATCAGCTGTAGAATTTCTAAAAAAAATAGATTCAGATTCTACTATAACCATGGAAAATATAGAAGAAACAATTCATTCGCTAACAGAAGTTAATGAATTGCTAGAACATTATAGAAAATCAGAACAAGAGTATAAAAAATTTAGAGAAAAATACTCAAAATATTACAATATGGTAGAATACAATAAGAAATTAAAACAAGAATTAAGTGAAAAATATTATAAAGATTTTTTAATAGAAATATTTGATGAAATACCAGAACAATATAGAGCAGGTTTAAATAAATATTTAGAAAGTAATAATAAAGGCTATTTGGATTATACGCTTAGACAGTTGGTAGGAATGGATATAGATAGTGTAGGTTTATTTGAATATTTTACAGATGAAATGAATGATAAGATGAATGATGATAATACAGATGAATGGGAAAAAGATAGTATAAGGAGAAATAGAATAGAGTATTTTAAATCAATTGGTTTTAACTTAGGAGATGATTATGAAGAATATTTAAATAATAGTAATATATGGCCATCAAAAGATACAATAACCAAAATAATGCAAATTAAAAAAGAAAAACAAAATGGTTTTTATATATACTATTATAATAATATGTTACCTCAAAAAGATAGAGTTGAAGAAGAACGTAGTAAAGGCTTTCTAGAAATTGATGAAAAAGATTCAGCACAACATTATATGCATGACAAAGGTAGAGGAATAACATGTATTTGTCCTAATATAATTAAGGAGGGCAATGAGTATAAGATTGCTGCAGAAGTAATTGTAAATTTTGACAGTGTTAAGGAGAAAGTTTTAGACCATTACATTGTTCATGAATTAAATCATTTATATGAATTGGGTTTGGTTAAAGTAAACTCGGAAATGTGTGAATTTGTATGCGGATGGGAATATATATGTGCAAATAGAAAAAATTCTGATAAAAGCATTAATCTTAATAAACCTAAAAGACCATATGAATTATTTAATGAGATAATAAATGAAAAAATAGCAAAATGTATAAGTGAAATTATGGTTGAGAGAGGAATTGAAATTTTTGGTAAAGCTATAGAAGAGAGTTATAAGTATGTAACTGATTATGATGCAACAGGCTATTTAGTAGATGAATTTTTTGAAACATATAAAAAAGAAATACTTGCAAGTAGAAAAAATAATAATTTACAAATAATTTTAGATGCAGTAGGAAAGGAAAATTTTGATGCGTTAAATCAGTTGTTTCAAATTCACTATGAAAATTTTAGAGGACTTTCGTATTATGCATTGAAAAAAGTTTTAGATAATAATCGAGAACCAGAAAAAACAAAAATATTTATTCAATTAAAGCAAAAAAGAGATGAAATATTATCAAAAATGAAGGAACATTATAAGATATATACTAATAACAAAATAAAAAAAGATATAAAACCAACAGAAAGTGATTTGAAAGCAAGTATTGAGCCAATTAAAATTGCTAAATCAATTAGAAGATTTAACCCTAAAGAATTAACTAATAATGAAAAAAAAGAAAATGGTAGAGGTGAAATATGATTTCAAGTAATACATATGAAGAAGTGTATCAAATTTTAAAAAGTATGGACAAGGTATCTGTTATGAAAATACCAGAAAATATATTAAAAAACATAATAGAAAAACGAAACCCTAAGTTTAAAACAAAAATAGATAATAATGATTTATTTAAACAAGAAAATATGAGCATAGAAGCTATGGATTTACTATGTTGGATAACATATAATTATTGGATGAATGACCATGAAAGAAGTGAGATAGACAAAATAAATAATGAATTTTATATACAATTAGAAAAAGAAAGATGTAAAAAATATAATTCAGATTTATTATTAAAAAAAGAAAGACAAACTAATAATGATAGAAAAATGAATGCATTAATTATAGTAGAAAAGAAAGGTATAATAAAAAATATAATAGATAAAATAAAGAAATTATTTAGAAACTCTAAGTAAAAATGAGAGCAAAAATTTGTAACATAATTGTAATATTTTGTTTCAACTAGAGAGAATGGGGGTTGAGGATTTGACAAAAAAAATATTTTAAAAAGTTGCATTTGCAACAGATTTTTTAAAATTCATAGTATATAATGTGTTCATAATTTTTCTTGGGGGGAATAAAAAATGAAGGTAATAAAAAGAGATGGAAGAACTGTAGAATTTGATAGACAAAGGATTTTTACAGCAATAGAGAAAGCTAATAATGAAGTAAAAAGAAGTGAAAAAGCAACAAAAGAAGATATGAAATCTATTGTTAGTTATATTGAAGAACTAGAGAAAAAAAGAATGTTAGTAGAAGACATTCAAGATATAATTGAAGAAAAATTAATGGAATGTGGAAAATATGAACTTGCTAAAAAATATATTGTATATAGATATACAAGAGCATTAGTAAGAAAGCAAAATACAACAGATGAATCAATTTTAGGGTTAATAAAAAACACAAATACAGAAGTTATGGAAGAAAACTCAAATAAAAATGCAATAATAGCTTCTACACAAAGAGATTTAATAGCAGGAGAAGTTTCAAAAGACTTAACAAATAGATTATTATTACCAGAAAAAATAAGTAAAGCACATCAAGATGGAATATTACATTTTCATGATGCAGATTATTTTGTACAACCTATATTTAATTGTTGTTTAATAAATATTGGAGATATGTTAGATAATGGAACTGTAATGAATGGAAAATTAATAGAAAGTCCAAAAAGTTTTCAAGTTGCATGTACAGTAACAACACAAATTATAGCAGCAGTTGCAAGTAGTCAATATGGAGGGCAGTCAGTAGATATTAAACATTTAGGTAAATATCTAAGAAAAAGCTATAATAAATTTAGAGAAGAATTAACTAATGAATATAAAGGGCAACTATCTGATGAAATGATTGAAGAAATTGTAAACAAGAGAATAAAATCAGAATTAAGTGCAGGTGTACAAACAATACAATATCAAATAAACACATTAATGACAACAAATGGACAATCTCCTTTTGTAACAATATTTTTAAATCTTGACAAAAATGATGAATATATTAAAGAAAATGCAATGATAATAGAAGAAATATTAAAACAAAGATTAGAGGGAATAAAAAATGAAAAAGGAGTATATGTAACACCAGCATTTCCAAAATTAATATATGTATTAGATGAGCATAATTGCCTAAAAGGTGGAAAATATGATTATTTAACCAAATTAGCAGTAAAATGTTCTGCAAAAAGAATGTATCCAGATTACATATCTGCTAAAAAAATGAGAGAAAATTATGAAGGTAATGTATTTTCACCTATGGGATGTAGAAGTTTCTTATCACCATGGAAAGATGAAAATGGAAATTATAAATTTGAAGGAAGATTTAATCAAGGGGTAGTAAGTATAAATTTACCACAAATAGGAATAATTGCAGATGGAGATGAGGAAAAATTCTGGAATTTACTATCTGAAAGATTAGAACTATGTAAAGAAGCTTTAATGTGTAGACATTATGCATTATTAGGAACAACGTCAGATGTAAGTCCTATACATTGGAGATATGGAGCAATAGCAAGATTAGAAAAAGGAGAGAAAATAGATAAATTATTAAAAGGAGGATATTCAACACTTTCTTTAGGATATATAGGATTATATGAAGTAACAAAAGTAATGAAAGGAGTATCTCATACAACAGAAGAAGGACATAATTTTGCACTAAAAGTTATGAAACGCTTAAGAGAAGCAACAGATACATGGAAAAAAGAAACTGGTCTTGGTTTTGCACTATATGGAACACCAGCAGAAAGCTTGTGTTATAGATTTGCAAAAATAGATAAAGAAAAGTTTGGAAGCATACCAGATGTAACAGACAAAGGATATTATACAAACTCATATCATGTAGATGTACGTGAAAAAATAGATGCTTTTAGTAAATTAAGTTTTGAAAGCGAATTTCAAAGATTATCTTCAGGAGGAGCTATATCATATGTTGAAGTTCCAAATATGTCAAAAAATATTGAAGCATTAGAAAGTATTGTTAAATTTATTTATGACAATATACAATATGCAGAATTTAATACTAAATCAGATTATTGTCATGTTTGTGGATTTGATGGAGAAATTATAATAAATGACAATTTTGAATGGGAATGTCCTCAATGTGGAAATAAAGATCATAATAAAATGAATGTAACAAGAAGAACTTGTGGATATTTAGGAGAAAACTTCTGGAATGCTGGAAAAACAAAAGAAATAAAAGCAAGAGTATTGCATTTGTAAAATATTATATTTATATAGAAAAGATATCAGAAATGATATCTTTTTAGAATTTCTGAGAAAATTATTTGAATGGGCATTTTTGAGAAATATATATTTTATTTCAAAATAAAGATAACAGAATATGATAAAAATCGTCAAAGTTTTCACAAAAAAAATTCATATGAATACAATATAATAAGAAATCGAAAAAAGGATTGTGATAAAATATGAGTGAAAGAAGAAGAAACTTTGTGATTATCGAATCTATTGTTATGCCTGTTTTGCTATTGATTGTTACAGGTTTAGCAATTGTAACACACGACTATTCGAAAGCAGAACCAATTCCAGTAGACCAATATAGTAATGTAAATATTGCAAAAGATGGTAAAGCAATGGTAGCAACAAATCGTACTGGCGCAGGTCTTGCACCTGAAAATACAAAACTTGCATTTGAAACAGTTACACAGGGAAAAGATTTTAAAATAAATGTTTTTAAATTAGATGTACAAATGACTAAAGATGAAGAATTAGTTGTACTTCATGATAAAACTCTTGATACTACAAGTGATTCTGCTGAAGTATTTGGAAAAGAAAATGTTAAAGCTTCTGAAAAAACTTATGAAGAATTAAGAGAATTAAATATGGGTAAAAAGTTTGTATCTGATACAGGAGAAATGCCATATAAAGATTTAAGTGGAGAACAAGTTCCAGAGAATATAAAAATTTGTAAGTTAGAAGATGTATTTGAAACATTATCAAGTTCTGGCCCATATTATTATGCTATTGAGATAAAAGATAAAGGTGAACTTGGCCAAAAAGCATGTGATAAATTATGGGAAATTTTAAATGATAAAAGTGTATTAGAAAAAAGTGTTGTGGGTACATTTAATTCAGATATTACTAAATATATGGAAGAAACGTATCCCAATATGCCACGTTCAGCAAGTATAAAAGAATCAATAGATTTTTATTTTGATTCTTTATTAAATAGAAATCGTTCAAATGTATATTATAAATTTGTGGCTTTACAAATTCCTGATGATGATTATGTAATAAATTTTGGAACTACAAGATTAATTAATTATGCTCATAAACACAATATTGCTGTACAATATTGGACTATTAATGAAGAAGATGAAGTAAAAGAATTGTCTTCTAAAGGTGCAGATGCAATTATAAGCGATTATCCAGATATGGTATATAATGCTTTAAATGGTAAAGTATAAAAAAGCAAGCCGAAGGTTTTCTTGAAAATTAAAGTTTATAGAAAATCTTAGGCTTGTTTTTTTGTTACAAGTTAATGGTTGTAAAAGGATAAATTTCTAAAAGCATTGAAATATAAGAATTTGAATGGAATGACGAATGTGATTGGAAAAACGAAATTAAGATTTTCTATATGG
>CANRBL010000046.1 GCA_947628835.1 uncultured Clostridia bacterium
AAAAACACTTTTATAGCCATTAACAATAGAATAATACGAATATTTTTCTATATTCTTTAATGCTTGTTCTTTATTATTTATCTTTACATTTCTAGATATTAAATATTCTATTAGTTGTTCATTATTCTTGTATTCTTTCAATGTTACCTCCAATTTATATAAAAAATGACTCAAGGCTTCGAAAGTTTCTTGAGTACCACTCAATATATTTATACCATATTTTTTGTAAAAAATCAAGAATTTTTCGTATATTTTTCTATAAATATAAATGGCAATAATAAATTTCCAGTTTATTATGCACATATTTTACCTAAGATTTCGTTGGTACTTTTATAATTAAACATAGCTCTTGGATAATTATTTATCCAATCTTCTATTTTTGTATAATTTATTCTGAAATTGGCGTTATATCTATTCCTTTAGGTATAAATCTCCTTATTAATCTGTTTACATTTTCATTACTTCCTCGTTCTCCTGAACGGTATGGATGCGCATAATATACTTGCGTCCTTGGAAATTTTCTTCGATTATCATATGACTTTTCTAAAGATCTCCAATTCCTAAATTCTCCACCATTATCAAAAGTTATAGTCTTAAATTTAGTATTTTCTATCTTTCTAATACTACCATTGATAAATGTTGGAGGAGATTTAGAAAACTTGCATATAAATTGCAGTCGTTATTTCAACCTTTCTTCAAATTGTAATTCTTGTTTGATTACGTTCATTTCAAACACCATCCTTTCTTTGATTGGATGATATTTTGCCAATAAAAAATACCATCCTTTTTTAGAATGATATTTGTATCTTCTGTTCTTTATATTAAAAAGTTCGAACAGAAACGTCAATGGAGCAGGTAGTGGGAATCGAACCCACGTCATCAGCTTGGAAGGCTGAGGTTCTACCATTGAACTACACCTGCATTTACAATTTTAGATTATAATATAAGTTTGAATGTTTGTCAAGTATTTTTTTTCATTTTATGAAGAACGGCAAAATCATAGTTGTGAATATAACAACTTTTTCAAAAAAATATTGTTATAGTTTCATTTCATCTTTTTGATATTTCTATTTTACACTTTTTTACATTTTAGTCAATAAAATTTAAATTTTATTTTGAAAAAATATAACAAAATAATAAAAGATGAAAATTTTCTCACTATTTAACTTTGAAAAATAATTAACTTTTAGTAATTCTTTCATACACACATTAATATAGAACAAATAGGAAAGCCCTAATATTTTTTGTCTTTTTTTATTTTTCTTTGGCATTCCTTAAATTTGTTCTTTCGTAAAATTTACATGGTAATTTGATTTAGTATACAAAATTTTATATTATAAAAATTATCATAATTCTGCTTCACTAGAAGAATCTATAACACATTTACCATTATAAGATTTCACAGTAAATGAAAAATTTTCATCATGTGTAGTATCATCTTCCATTGCATAAGATGTTTTAGCTGTATACTTTAAATCGCTAACTTTATTAATACTTTTTACAGTATAAATATTAAGCCAGCCTCCACCTTGGTATTTAGTAAGGTATCCATCATCATTTTCTTTAATACCTAATAATGTTGAAGTCCAATTATTTTCAAATTCATTTTCTGAAACATAATTTAGCATTGCATTTTTATAATCATCGAATTTTACCTTTGTTATAACAGTACCATCATTTAAAATTTCATCTTCAACTGAATTATAATTTAATTTTCCTTTTTCTGTCAATTCTTCTAAAAGGCCATCACAACTTGCATATGACACAAGGTCTAGATAATTTTCAAATGCTTCTTTCACTTGTTCATTTTGAAATGATATTTCATCATTAGTTTTTGTATTATTTGAATTATTTTTTTCAACACTATTTGAATTACTATTTCCAGAACTATTTGTATTATTATTTAAATTATCACTTTCAGTATTACTTGCATTGTTATTTGCAATTTCTTTATGTAAATTATCTATATTATTTTGCATATTACTAATGTCCTTTTCTAATTCTTCAACATTAGAATCATATTTTTGTTTATCTATGTATACAACACATACTAAAATTATAATTACTAATATTGCTAATATTAAAAAAAATGTCGTTAAACTCATTTTTATAGGCTTTTTTTCTTCCATTATCTCACCCCCTTTTTACAAAAACTAACTATATTTTACCACTATATATTAGTTTAATCAATAATATATAACATTTTTTTTACTAATTAATTTTTATATAAAAATAGTATTAAAAGCATAGAAATATAAGATTTTCATTCAAATTTTTATATTTCTATGTTTTTGCAAAAATGTATATAAAAACTATTATCCTGTAACACTTTTTTTCCTCAACTATAATTTTTCAAAATGTTGATAATCTTTTTTATTTTTCCACTCTCCTCCCCACTTCCAGCCTCTTTTAATAAATGCATTATATAAATCATCTTCCTTTTTTATAATTCCTTTAACATCAATATTTCTATTAAAATAAATATTTGCATTAGTTGGTAAAATATAATTTTTAGTAACATATGGATTATATAAAGGATTAATATCAATTGACATTCCTAAAGAATGATTTGATAATTTATTTGTATTACTAATTTTCCTATAGCAAAAAGCAGATGTATTATTATCTTCCATAGATTTTTCATCATCTGCTCCATATTCATCAATTAATTTTATCTTTTCAATAGGATATTTTTTTTCATACACTTCTTTAAAAATATCCAATACTTCTTGCGCTACAACTTTATTTACAATCATCTCTCCTATATGACTTTTATCATCAAATCCCCAATAAGCAATTTTTAAATATGATAATTTACTTATATCTACATTTTCTACACTATTTTCTGGTATAGAATTGCCTATCATTTTTTCATAAATATTTTGGGGAATATCACTACTTATAAAAACACTCTCAATTTGAGTATTTTTTTGTACTAATGATATACTATTTTTTTCATTTTTAATTTTTTCTATTATTATAATACAATCTGTTTGTATTTTTGATAATAAATCTGTTTGTATTTTATTTTGATTATAATTACATATAAATAAAGTTATAAAATACATAATTACTACTACCAGCATAGAATAAAAAATATTTTTTATTTCAGTCAACTCCCCACTTTATAAATCTACTTTATATCATATCATTTTTGTTATTGACACCATTGTTTTTTTATCTGTTAATTCTGCTATTACTGTACTTTCATTTTCTAAATCAATTTCCATTTCATCACTATACAATACAAAATTATTTCCACCATCTACACTTATATATTTATTTTTTAAATCTATATTTTCAGTATTTTCTATAACATTCCCTATAACAGAAATTATATTACAATTTTCGGTAATTTCTATCTCATCTGTATATTTTACAAAATTATCTTCATTACTCTTATTAACTAATATTATTTGATTATCTTTTAATTCCCCTGCATATCCTACCTTACAATTTAAATTTTCTTCTGTTTCTTCATTTACTGAATATTCTACATCATTTTGTACTGTTGTTAGCATAATTCTAGGATATTTTTTTGCAGTTTCACTATACAATTTTTCTATTTCTTCATCTGTTTTTGCATATTGCTTTTTTATAATTTCAGTTTCTTCTCTTTGTGATTGTTGTCTGTTTCCTAAATTTACATATGTTGTTGTTAAAATTGTTACAAAAAATAACATTGATACTAACACAAATAGTGTTATTGAACCATTATTTTTATACAATCTATTATCATTTTTCATAAGTATACTACCTCCTATACATATATTTTTATATATGTATTATTAGTATAACATAAAAAAAATAAAATTACTATATTATATTAAGCACAAATGCTAATAAGAATTACTAATTAATTGTTTTATATAAAAATAGTGTTAACAGTATCATATAGTAACTAATAAGATAGCAAATTTTGCTATCTTATTCTTCCAATCCAAAGCTTACACCCAATGCATTATTCACTTTATTTATAATAGTTGTATCATCAATATGACCTATTTTTTCTTTTAATCGACTTTTATCAATTGTTCTAATTTGTTCTGTAAGTACAACTGAGTTACTTTTTAATCCACTTGTATTTTCACCTAATTCAATATGAGTTGGTAATTTGGTTTTATTTGTTTGTGATGTAATAGCAGCTGCAATTACAGTTGGACTATATTTATTTCCTAAATCATTTTGTATAATAAGAACTGGTCTAATTCCACCTTGTTCTGAACCCACTACTGGACTTAAATCCGCATAAAACATATCTCCTCTTTTTACTATCATTTCATTCACTCCTAATGTTGGTATATTTAAAGTCTATATATTCGTAAATTGTCTCAATATTAGTTTAGTAAAGAAAAAATAGTAATTTCTGAAATATAATTAAAACTTTATATAATATATAGTAACTAGTTCATAATTAGAAGTTATTAAGTAATACTATTTATCTTTACCTCATTATATAATATGTAAACTCTTGTATTTTGGTTAGTATCTTTAACCTCTAATTTTGTTGGTTTATAACTTTTTTTGTCAACATATAAAATTTTTGTTTTATTATATTTACTATCACTTGATGTCTTCATTATAATACTTTCATCATTTTCCTCATACGTTGATTCTGCCTGTGCCTTATATTCATCTATAAAAGTATTTAAATCTAAACAATTGTCTGTTATATAATTATAATTTTCATAAAAAGTGGTCAAATTTAAATTTGAATTTTCAATTACTAAATTATTTTCTTCTTTTATGATTTTTACACCTGCTATATTGCTAGGTTCTACTACTTCTTGAGTATTTTTATTAGGATTTATGTATTTTTGATTTAAAATATATTTATTAGAATTTTTATTACTTTTTACTTCTACTGTAATATTTGCTTCATATGAACTAATATTTAAAATATAATCTACGATTTCTTGACTAGTTTTAGTATTTCCACTTTCACCGATTTTAACCACTTTTTTATTAAAAAATAAAAATATAATAAAAATAATAAAAACAAAAACAAGAATGATATAAATAATTTTTTTATTCAATGTTTTCCTCCTAATTTAGACTAATAACTTATTTATACCAATCTTATTCTATAATGATTTAAAATATTCTTCTAACTTATTTATAACTTCTTCCTTTGTTTCTAATTTATTTATTGTATTTCTAAAAGCACTTGCATCTCTTAAATTTTTTGTATATGCACTTATATGTTTTCTCATTTCTTTTACAGCTACATTCTCTCCTTTTTCTTTAACAGTTAATTCAAAATGTTCTTTTATTATATTAAGTTTTTCCATTAAAGATACATCTTCTGCTTTTTTACCATATTTTAAATAATGTATAATTTTTGAAAAAATCCAAGGATTTCCTAAACTTGCTCGACCAATCATTATTCCATCTACACCAGTCATTTCAAACATTTTTAAAGCTTCTTCCTCATTTGTTATATCTCCATTTCCTATCACAGGTATTTTGACTAGATCTTTTACTTTTTTTATAATTTGCCAGTCCGCTTTACCACTATAAAATTCAGTCCTTGTTCTACCATGTATAGTAATTGCAGATACCCCTGACTTTTCTGCAATCTGTGCTAATTCACATGCTACAACATTTTCATTATTCCAACCCTTTCTAAATTTTAATGTTACTGGAACTTTAGAACCTTTTACAACTGATTTTATAATTTTTTCTGCTTTCTCTAAATCTAATAATAATTTACTCCCATCTCCATTTTTTACAACTTTTGGTGCTGGACACCCCATATTTATATCTACAATATCTGCAAATTCACTAACTTTTTTTGCTGCATATTCCATTGTTTCAGGTTCACTTCCAAAAATTTGAACACTTATAGGTCGTTTTTCTCCCTCTATATTCATTAATTTTTTTGTTTTTTCATCTCCATAAAAAATAGCTTTACTACTCGCCATTTCTGTACAAACCATTCCTGCACCAAATTTTTTGCATATCATTCTAAATGGCAGGTCTGTAATACCTGCCATTGGAGCTAATATTATATTATTTTCTAATTTTACATTTCCTATTTCTAATTCATTTAGATACATTTAGTCTGTCTCCCTCTATTATGCTTTATTATATTCCTGTTTTTGTGAATTATTATTTTTTTTATTTTTATAATTATATTTATTTGTTTTTTTGCTATTTGCTTTTACATTTTTTTCTTTTTTATTATTTACTTCTTCATTATTATTTTCTTTTGAATTATCTATTTTTTCATCTATCTTTTCTTTATTAGTCTTCTCTTCATTTTCAATGATATTTATATAACTAATTTCTTTTTGCTTACTTTGTTCTTCATCTTTCTTATTTTCTGTATTATTCTTATTATTATTTTCTTGTTCAATTTTTTCTTCATCTTTTTGAATTTTATGTTCTGTATTTGTTTTTGCAAGCTTTCTCGTTTCATCTTTTATATTTACTATTGGTATATTCGCATATAAAGTTGGAGCTCCATTTGTTCCATCTGAATTTTCTTTATTTGTAAGTCTTACATCAATTGCTTTTTCATCAATTTCTATGTATTTTTTTATTACTTCTATTATTTCTTGTTTCATTAATTCTAAAAAGTCTGCTGAAACATTTGCTCTATCTTGCATTAATACCAAATGTAATCTTTCTTTTGCTGTATCCTTTGTATTAATAGAATTAGATGAATTTTTTTCTTTTTTTCCTATATTTGTCAAAAATCTGATTATGTTTTCTAACATTGTTTTCACTACCCTCCAACTCTGGAACTTTTATTGTATTTTAAATAATTTTTTTATTTTTGACCAAAGACCAGTTTCATTTCCTGGAATTGTTACTTCTATTTTTTCACCTAGCACTCTTTTTGCAATTTCTAAATATGCTTTTCCAGATGGAGCTCTTTTATTTTGTATTACTGGTTCTCCTTTATTTGTTTGTGTAATTATGTATTCATCATCTGGAACAACACCTATAAGGTCTATTGACAATAAATCTACTATATCATCAACATCCATCATTTCTCCCTTTTTTACCATATTAGGTCTTATCCTATTGACTACAAGTTCGGGATTTTTTATTTCTGATGATTCTAACAATCCTATAATTCTATCTGCATCTCTTATTGCTGATATCTCCGCTGTTGTTACTACTATTGCCCTATCTGCACCTGCAATAGCATTCTTAAAACCTTGTTCAATTCCTGCTGGACAATCTATAAGTATATAGTCAAAATCTTGTTTTAATTGTTCTGTTAATTTTCTCATCTGTTCCTCATTAACTGCACTTTTATCTCTCGTTTGAGCCGCTGGTAATAAATACAACTCTTTAAATCTTTTATCTTTTATTAATGCTTGTCTTAGTTTGCATTTTTCTTCAACAACATCTACAATGTCGTATACTATTCTGTTTTCTAATCCCATTACTACGTCTAAATTACGTAGTCCTATATCTGTATCTATTAATACTACTTTTTTCCCTTCTAATGCTAAACTTGAACCTAAATTTGCTGTTGTTGTTGTTTTACCAACTCCACCCTTGCCTGATGTTATAACTATAACTTCTCCCATAATTCTCCTCCTTAGGATTTAACAACAATATGTTTTCAATACTTATATAATATACTCAATTCGTCAAAAAGTCAATGTATTTTACATAAAAAACGGAATTTTAAAAAATCTCTTGCAAACTATAATTATATGTGTTATAATATCAGCTGATATTATTATTTACTAGAAGGAGGTGCTTAAATATGCCAAATATTAAATCTGCAAAGAAAAGAGTTAAAATAATTGAAAAGAAAACTTTAAGAAATAATATGATAAAATCTGGATATAAAACTGCTATTACAAAATTTGAACAAGCAATTGAATCTGGAAATATTGACGAAGCTAAAACATTATTTTCAGAAGCTACAAGAAAAATCGATCAAGCTTGTAGTAAAGGTGTTCTTGTAAAAAATACTGCTGCTAGAAAAAAATCTCATTTATCAAAAAAATTAAATGCAGCATTAGCGTAATCTAATTTATTGTTTATTATTAAAGTATAAATAATAATTATATTAAAAAATTATGCATAGTTTTTTAATCAAAGCTACATGTTAAAATGTAGCTTTTGTGTATTTTGGAGGAATTATGTTACGAATAAATAATATAAAAATAAGAAAAGATTTTAGTAAAGATGAACTTCTTTTATATATTTGTAATAAATATAAAATACTTTCAAATGATATTGTTTCATGGCATATTGTAAAAAAATCTATAGATGCTAGAAAAAAAGATGATGTTCATTATAATTATTCTATTGATATAGAAGTTAAAAATGAAAAAAAATATCCTAAATTTGAACATATAAAAAATTTAACATTACCTACTATTAGTATAAATTCAAGCCTTAAAAATATTCAGCAAAATTTTAAACAAAGACCCGTAATTGTTGGTGCAGGTCCAGCAGGACTATTCTCTGCTTTAACTTTAATTAAATATGGAATCAAACCAATTATAATAGAACAAGGAAAAACTGTAGAGGAAAGAAAAAAAGATGTTGACTATTTTCTTTTAACTGGGAAACTGGATACTCACTCTAATGTTCAATTTGGAGAAGGCGGTGCTGGAACTTTTTCTGATGGAAAATTAACTACTGGAATTAATAGTCCATTTTGTAAAAACGTTTTAGAAGAATTTTATAAATTCGGTGCACCTGAACAAATTTTATATCTATCTAAACCTCATATTGGAACAGATAATTTAATAACTATTATTAGTAATATACGAAATTATATTATCTCAAAAGGCGGAGAATTTTTATTTAATGAAAAAGTTATTGATTTAAATATTGAAAACAATAAAATAAAATCTGTTCAATGTAGTAAAACAGTTGATACAGAAAATCTTATATTAGCAATTGGTCATAGTGCTAGAGATACATTTGAATTATTATATAAAAAAGGTCTTAATATGGAGAAAAAAAACTTTTCTGTTGGTGTTAGAATTGAACATCTACAAGATATGATTAATTTATCTCAATATGGAAATATTACTAAATTACATCTACCTCCTGCTGAATATAAATTATCATGTCATTTGCCTAATGGTCGCTCTTGCTATACTTTTTGTATGTGTCCTGGTGGAACTGTTATGGCTTCTTCAAGTGAAACTAATACTATTGTTACAAATGGTATGAGTACTTTTTTAAGAAATGGAAATAATAGTAATAGTGCAATTTTAGTAAATGTTACACCTGAAGACTTTCCTTCTTTTTCTCCACTAGCTGGCATTTATTTTCAAAAAAATTTAGAAGAACTTGCTTTTTATTTAGGCGGTGAAAATTATTATGCACCTATTCAAAGAACCGAAGATTTTTTTAATGATACCATTTCTACTAAAATAGGTGATGTTAAACCTACTTATAAACCAGGAGTTACTCTTTCTAATTTAAATTTGATATTACCTAAATTCGTTTCAGATACTTTGAAATTCGGTATTTTAGAATTTGATAAAAAACTTCATGGCTTTGCAAATCCAGATAGTTTATTAACTGGTGTAGAAACTAGAAGTTCATCTCCTGTTAGAATACTTAGAAATGAAAACTTGATGTCAAATATCTATGGTATTTTCCCTTGTGGTGAAGGTGCTGGATATGCAGGTGGTATTATGTCCGCTGCAGTAGATGGTATAAAATGTGCCTATGCTATTTTAAATGAAGCTAATAATTAATCCATAAAAGTTTCAAAAATCTTTGAAACTTTTATGGATTACTATTGTTTAATATATTTCCATCTTTACTTCTTTTCCTTTAAATGCATATACCATTTTTGTTATTTTTCTGCAACCTCTTTCTTGTAATTCTGTTTCATATCCTTTTTCTTCTATTTGCTTTTTTGCATTTTCTATTGTCTCTTCTATTGTCTTTTCATCATCTTTTTTATATACCTTAAATTCCATTATAAAACTATTTCCATTTTTATCTTTTGGCTCTAACATTACATCATATCTTCCTCTTCCTGATTCCCTATTTGATTTTATATAATATGTTTCTTTTAATCCTACCAACATTCCTAATACAAATGCATGATAAAAGTTCTCTGCTGTATTTTCTCCTACATCCATATAACTAAACATACTTTTTACTAATTCTTTAAATTTTATTTCATATTCTTTTATATCTAATGTTATTAAACTATTTAGTATACTTCTTAAATCATTTCCTATTACTTTATTTAAAAACCAATCACTTATTATTCCTTCAAATAAGCATTTTATTTCATAATTTGGTAATTTTACTTTTCCTACTTTTTTTCCATTTCTTATTTCTATTTCTTCTGGTCTTAAATATCCTGTTCCTAACATTAATCCCCATATATTGTCTTCATTATTTTCTATTCCTACTATTACTGTTTCTTCATTTATTGGTACTTCTATGGTTTCTCCTTTTAATAAGCTTTCTACTTTTTCCTTTACTGTTGTACTATTTTTTAATATTGTTTTTATTAAATCATTTGAACTTGTATTTACCCAATATGGTTCTAACACTCTTCTTGACAAGTAATTCAATATACTCCATGGGTTATATAATTCCTTATATTCTCCTATTCTATATCCATCATACCATTTAGCTATTTCCTTTTCTTCATCTTGTATTTCATATTCTTCTATTAATTCTTTCATTTCTTCTTGCGTTATTCCAAAATCACTTTCAAATTCTTTATTTAATACTGTATATACATCAAAATTATTTGCTCCGACTAAATATACTCTCTTTTGATACTCTTGAAACTCCTGTTATTACTGTTCTTTCTAAATTTGGATTATCTTTAAACGTTCTTCCATAAAATGATTTAAAAAATCCTATGGCTTCTTCATAATATCCATATACATATGCATTTTGTATTGGCACATCATACTCATCTAACAATAATATTGGTTTTCTTCTAAAATGTCTATATAACATTTCTGATAATTTTCTTATACTCATTTCTAATACATTATCACTAATTCTACTATATAATATGTCATTAATATACTCTTTTTCAAATTCATATATTTTTTTACTTTCTAATAAATATATATGTTTTAAATATACTTCATATAACACTTCCTTAAAACTATATAACATT
Source organism: uncultured Clostridia bacterium (assembly GCA_947628835.1). Lineage (GTDB taxonomy): Bacteria > Bacillota > Clostridia > TANB77 > CAG-508 > CAG-269. The sequence continues at coordinate 11,093 of CANRBL010000046.1, forward strand.
TTCTCATAAGTTGGACTGCTCATTCCATTCATACTTACATATATTACTGGATATGCATTTTGTTTTGATGTATATTCTTCTCCTTCTTTCATTATTTTTTTATCTTTAAATAGATAACTATTTTCTTTTTCATTTATATTAAAAAAATAGTTTAATGTACTCATATTTAATGTCTTTCCAAATCTTCTTGGTCTTGTTATTAATGTTACTCTTGATTTACAATCTATTATATGCTTTATAAATTCTGTTTTATCTATATACAAACAATTATCATCTATTATTGATTTTAAGTCACTATCTCCTATTGCTATTCCTCTTCCTTTTCCATACTTCATTTACTTTCCTCCTATCTCTATAAACGAAGATTACTTTTTATGTCTTCTTTATATATCCTTTATTATGCCTTAAGTATACACTAAATTAAAAGAAATAGCAATCTTTTTTGCTATTTCTTTTATTCTATGTTACATTATAAAATTTTGTATATTACTACTTCTAAATATCATTGTTTATGTCATTCTACCACTGTACTCCTGTCTCTTCTAATTTTGAATATAGTATTAGCATTGAGTATATTGATACATCATTAAAATCTATTTTTCCATTAAAGTTTAAATCTATTGCTTCTTTTTCTATTTTGCTTATTTCATTTCTATTATTTCTGTCATTTATATATTGTTGTATATAACTTATTGTACTTGTTCCAAATTTTCCTGTTCCTATTACATCTCCATATACTATTAATGTTAACTCTACTTCTTCTTGTCCTTTTATAAATCTTACTTTCATTCCTGTTCCTAATTTTTCATCATATACTTTGTTTTCCCCATTGTCTATTAATTTTCCTTCTTCGCTGTATAATTCTATTTTGTCTGCATTTGTTTCTATTCTTTCTTTAAATTCTTTCATTGTCGTTCCTTTTAAATCTTCATGTCTTTTATATTCTGATTTTATTTTTCTTATGTATGTATCTGCGTAATTTTTTCCATCTTCTTCTAATGTTTCTTTTTGATATTCTTTATCATATCTTATGTATTCTTTTCCATTTGCTGTTTCTTCTTTTCCTAAATGGTATCCTATTTCATATTCTTCTGATTTTATATATATTTCTTCTTGTTCTGTTCCTGTTTCTATGTTTACTGTATCTTCTGTATATGATACTACTTTCCATTTTTCACTTTCTTCTACTTTTGCTTCTGTTATTATTGTCTTTTCTTCATTGTTTTCTTCTGTTTTCTCAAATTTTATCTTTAATTTTGCTTCTCCTAAATTTTCATATCCTTTTGGACTTCTTAATTCTTTTAAATCATATGTATATTCTTTTTCCTCTTCTTCTTGCTCTGGTACCACTATGTTTTCTATTTTTATTTTTCCTTCATTGTTTGTTGCTCCTACTAGTTTTTCGTTATCTTCTAGTTTTACTTCACATGTTGATTCCTCTGTTATTA
>CANRBL010000047.1 GCA_947628835.1 uncultured Clostridia bacterium
TTAGTATTACTTTCAATAACAACAGGTATAGCTAAAACATATTTTACATTAATAGGTTCAATATTAGTTGCAATAGCCAGTGGAATAATACTAATTAAAAAATTTGTATTATAAAATAAAATTAGTATAGAAATACAAACCAAAAGAAACCATTTACAAAAATGGTTTCTTTTGGTTTATATAATATGATTTTATATTTAGTATACTGAAAATCTATTTTCAATATATAATGCAGTTACTATGTATGTTAATTATTAAAATCAACTTTAACATTTTTTCTAGAATCTTCGCTTTCAGTCTTAAACAGTTCTCTAGGTTCGAAATTAAACATTCCAGCTATTAAATTAGATGGAAAGACTTGTAGTTTAGTGTTATACATAGTTACGCTATCATTATAAAATTGTCTTGAAAAAGAAATTTTATTTTCAGTATTTCGTAATTCTTCAGATAATTCTGAAAAATTCTGATTAGCTTTTAATTCAGGGTAATTTTCAGATACAGCCATAATCGTTTTTAATGCAGTTGATATTTCTTTATCAAGACTAGCTTTTTCACTTACAGAAGAAGCATTTGCCCATGAAGTACGAAGTGCAGATATCTTTTCAAAAGTATCTGTTTCGTGTTTAGCATATGCTTTTACAGTTTCAACAAAATTTGGAATCAAATCAAATCTTCTTTGTAATTGAACATCAATTTGACTCCATGCATTGTCAACTTTAAATTTAGCTTTTACTAAACCATTATATATACCAATTATGATGAATATTAATAGAAGAATAACTATTAAAGCTATATACATATAACATTTCCTCCTTTAATTAAATTTTTTCTATATAATAATAACATAGAGATTAAATTTATACAATAGTTTTTTCTTTTTTATATCAAATAAAGTTAGAATTTCTTAAGCTTTGTAATGAGCCGAGGAATGCAATGAAAATCTTATATTTCTATGCTTTTAGAGATTTATCCTTTTAAAACCATTAACTGGTAACCAAATAAAAGTTAGAAGATAATGTAATTAACCAATAACAAATAAAAACACAATGTACATTATAAATCAAAAATTATTAAAATATTGTATTATGAAAATTATAATTTTTGATAAAAGAAAAAATATACTTTGTGTAATAAATTTGTACAAGCAACATATAATATAATAAAAGAAAAATTTTTCCAGTATATATAAAATAGCTATTTATATAGGGATACAAGAATTAAAAAAATTTTTCAAAATTTGACAAATAAAATATTTAATAGTATAATGACATCATCGTCGAAAGGGAGGATTACGATTTTTATGAAAAAAGTAAAAAAGAATAAAACTTCTTTAGTAAGAATAATATGTGCGAGTATAATAATGATATTTCTATATTGCGTAGGAGTTATGGCAGTAAATACCCAAGTAGGAACAGTAAAAATAATTTTATCAAACGGATATGAAATGACAGTATTAACTTCAAAAACAAAAGTATCAGAAATATTGCAAGATAATAATATATTAATAAATAATGACGAAACAGTAACGCCAAATTTAGATGATGAAATAACTACAAGTAAAAAAATAGAGATAAAAAGTAAATCTATACAAGAAGTTAAGGTAGCACAAATATCAGAAAATGGAATAGAAACTTCATTAGATCAATTATTAGAAAATTATTCTCCTATTACAGAAAAAATAATAATAGAAGAAATAGAAATACCATTTGAAACAATAACTAAAAATACAGTATCAGAAACTACAAACACAACAAGTAGAGTTTTACAAGAAGGAGAAAATGGTATAAAAAGAATAACATATAAAGTAAAATACAAAAATGAAGAAGAAATAGAAAAAAATATATTATCTGAAGAAATTATAAAAGAACCTGTAAATAAAATAATTCAGATAAATAAAGTTGTAACAAATAGATCATCAACAACATCAAGAGCACCAATAGATACGGGTAATGGATATACAACAGCAAGTACAGTAGTATGTAAAGTAACAGCATATTGTCCAACAATAGCATCATGTGGAAAGACAGATGGAATAACTGCATCTGGTACAAAAGCTAGAGCTAATCATACAATAGCAGCCTCATCTAAATATGCATTTGGAACAAAAATAAAAATAAATGGTATAGTATATACTGTAGAAGATAGAGGAGGAGCAGTAAAAGGAAATACAATAGATATATATTTTGATACTCAATCAGAAGCAAGAAAATGGGGAGTAAAATATTTACCTGTAGAAATTTTACAATAGAAGAAAAAATCAAGACTCGTAACAATGCGGGTCTTTTTTATATAGTAGGAAAATTCTCCTAGTAGGAGAATTTTCCGTACTAGAGAAATATGGCGAGCCTTAGATTTTCTTAAAATTTGTATTTGATAGAAAAATCTTAGGCTCGCTTTTTTATGATATTTACAAAAAATAGTAGTAAGAAATAAAAATTTATGGTACAATAATTAAAATGTAAAGGAGGTATTATGAAACTAATATCATGGAATGTAAATGGAATTAGGGCTTGTTTAACAAAAGGATTTGAGCAGTTTTTTAATAATATACAAGCAGACATATTTTGTATACAAGAAACAAAATGTCAAGAAGGACAAGTAAACTTAGAATTTGAAGGCTATAAAAGTTTTTGGAATAGTGCAGAAAAAAAAGGATATTCAGGCACAGCAATATTTACTAAAAAAGAGCCATTAAATGTTAGTTATGGTATAGGAATAGAAGAACACGATAAAGAAGGACGAGTTATAACACTAGAATATGAAAAATTTTTTATGGTATGTATATATACTCCAAATGCAAAAAGAGAATTAGAGCGTTTAGATTATAGACAAATATGGGAAGATGAAATAAGAAAATATTTATGTAAATTACAGAAAACAAAACCAGTAATAATGTGTGGAGATTTAAATGTAGCACATAAAGAGATTGATTTAAAAAATCCCAAAACAAATAGAGGAAATGCAGGATTTACAGATGAAGAAAGAAATAAAATGACGGAGTTATTAGAAGCGGGATTTACAGATACATTTAGGTATTTATATCCAACGAAAGAAGAAGCATATACATGGTGGTCTTACATGGGAAAAGCTAGAGAAAAAAATGTAGGTTGGAGAATTGATTATTTTATTGTATCTAAAGATATAGAAAAAAATATAAAAGAAGCAAAAATATACCCAGAAATTTTTGGAAGTGACCATTGTCCTGTTGGCCTAGAAATTAATGTATAGTAAAAACAACACATAAACATATAAGATTATAAAAATAATAAAGAAAGGAAGAAAAAATTATGAAAGATTTAAAAGATAATTGGTCTAAGTGGGTACAGGGATTTATATTAATTTTGCTAGCTATAATTTTATATAAAATATTAGATAATTTTAGTGAAGTATGTGATTGGTTTAACAATTTTTTTGATGTTGTAGGACCTTTTTTAGCAGGAATATTAATAGCATATTTATTATATATGCCATCAAAAAAAATAGAAAAGGCATATAAAAAGTCTAAATTGAAAATAATTTCAAAAAGAGCAAGAAATTTAAGTGTATTAACTATATATATAATAGTAATATTATTACTAATTATAATAATTAATTTTATATTACCGGTATTAACAAAAAGTGTAATAGAACTTACAAATAACTTTCAAGGATATTATGAAACAGCAATTGCCAAATATTCAGAACTACCAGAAGATTCTTTTATGAAAAGTGAAAAGGTAAATGAATTTATTCAAAATATAAAAAATATAGATTTATCAGAATACATAAATCTAAGTAAAATTACAGAATATGCAAAAGGAGCAATAAATGTTGTATCAGTAATATTTGATATATTTGTTGCATTTATTGTATCAATATATATTTTAATAGAAAGAAATCAGATTTTAAAATTTATACAAAAAGCTGTATTAGCTATATTCAAATTAGAAACATATGAAAATATAGAAAAATATTTTAATAGTACAAATCAAATATTTTTCAAATTTTTAGCCAGTCAATTTTTAGATGCAGTTGTTGTAGGTATTTTAACTACTATTGCTATGACTATTTTACAAATAAAATATGCACCATTATTAGGATTTATAATAGGATTATTTAATATGATACCATATTTTGGAGCAATAATAGCGGTAGTAATATCAATAATAATTACTCTTATAACTGGAGGAATTTCTCAAGCATTATGGATGGCTATTGTAGTAATAATATTACAACAAATTGATGCAAATATTATAAATCCGAAAATTGTAGGAGATTCACTAAAAATTAGTCCACTAATAATAATTTTAGCTGTAACTATAGGTGGAGCATATTTTGGTGTATTAGGAATGTTTTTAGCAGTACCTGTTGCTGCAGTTTTAAAAATCTTAATAGAAGATTATTTTGATTATAAAATAAAGAGTAAATATAATGTACAATAATTTTATAAAAAAATTTAACTATTACTTGACAAAATGAAAAACATATAATATAAATGTTACATATAATAAATGAAATATTAAAAGTATATATCATTTGAAAAAAACAAAGGAGGTGAACTTAATTATGAGTTCAGAAGAAGTATTTGAAAAAGTAAAGGAAATAATAGTTGAACAATTAGGTGCAACAGAATCATCAGTTACAATGGAAGCATCTTTTATAGATGATTTAGGAGCAGATTCTTTAGATATAGTAGAGTTAATAATGGCTTTAGAAGAAGAATTTGATATAGAAATTCCAGATAGTGATGCAGAAAAAGTAGTTACAGTTGGAGATGTAGTAGACTACATAAAAGAAAATGTATAGAAAAGCGAGCCTAAGATTTTCAATCAAATGCAAATTTTGAGAAAATCTTAGGCTCGTTTTTGTTACAAGTTAATGCTTTTAAAAGTATTTTTATATAAAACCATTAACTTGTAATTCGTTTTTTTATTTTTTAACTACAAATACTTGAAAAAAATGTAAAATGATATATAATATATATATAATAAAATAGTAATGAAAGAGGAGTAAAAAATGAGTTTAAACGACTTAGAAAAAGAAATAAAATATACATTCAAAAACAAAGAATTACTGAAAAAAGCATTAACACACACGTCGTATGCATATGAACATAATATAGAAAGTAATGAAAAACTTGAATTTTTAGGTGATAGTATATTAGAATTTATATCAAGTATATATATATATGAAAATTATAGTAATTTAAAAGAGGGAGAAATGACTAAAGTTAGAGCAGCAGTAGTATGTGAAAAGAGTTTATACAAGGTAGCAAAGTTGCATAATTTTAGTGATTTCTTATATCTAGGAAAATCAGAGATTATAACAGGAGGAAAAGAAAGACCCGCAATTTTAGCAGACAGTGTAGAAGCAGTAATTGCGGCAATATATTTAGATGGAGGAATATCATCAGCGCAAAAATTTATAATAGAAAGTTTAAAAGAAGAAATAGAAATAGCGAGTAAAAATGTAGGGCAAAAAGATTACAAAACAGTATTGCAAGAAAAATTACAAAAAAATGGAGAAGTAAGTATTGTATATAAAATAGTAAAAGAAACAGGACCTGATCATAATAAATTATTTGAATCAGAAGTAATATGTAACAATAAAATTTTAGCACAAGGAACAGGAAAAAGTAAGAAAGCAGCCGAAATGCAGGCAGCACAAAAAGCACTAGAAAATTTGAAATAAAGGAGGTTTTATGTTAAAGTATTATACAATTCCAATAAAAGTATTAAGCAGTAATAAAGATACAAAAGAATGTATTTTTATGAACTTTGAAGAAAAAGAAACATTAAAAGAAGACGTAAAAAAGTATATTTATGATTTTTTAGAAAAAATAAAAGAAAAAGAATCATATAAAGAAGTTGCTTTTATAGGTGATAGTATTTTCGGAATGGACATTGAAAACAACTTAGAGTTAATACAAGAAGCATATGAATATGTTAAATATGGTCAAATAGATGGAATAAAAATATTAACAACTCCTAAATATATAAACAAAAAAATCCTAAAGCAGTTAAAAAAATATAAAGTTACGACAATAGAATTAGGAGTTCAATCATCAAATGAAAACATATTGCAAAGAGCAGGAATACCATATACATTTAAAGAGGTAAAAGAAGCCTCAAAATTAATAAGAAGATATGGTTTTAAGTTAGGTCATCAAATGCTAGTAGGTATGCCAGACAGCAATAGAGCAGATGAACTAAATACAGCTAAAGAATTAATAAAATTAAAACCTAAAATAGTAAGAATATATCCTATAATAATTATAAAAAATACGAAGCTAGAAGAGCAATATAAAGAGGATAAATATCAACCAATGTCATTAGTACAAGCAACAGAAATTTGTAAAGAATTAGTAGGCTTATTCAATAGTAAGAACATAGAAGTAACAAGAATTGGAATACAAGATTTCAGTAGTGTAAAACTAGATGATAAAATAGTAGCTGGACCATATAGTCAACATTTTAGAGAATTAGTAGAATCAGGTATGTGGTATGATGCAATAGTATCAAAAATTAAAAAATTAAATATAAAAGTAAAAGAAGCGAAAGTTATAGTTAATCCTAGTAATGCAAAAGCTGTAAAAGGATATAAAGATGAAAATATAGAAAAATTAAAAAACGTATATGATGTAGATTTAATAGTTGAGGAGAATAGAGATATGCCTCAAGGAAAGCATGAAATAATTGTTACAAAAACATATACTGACTTTGTAGAAACTAAGGTATAATATCATAAAAAAGTTAAATAGGGAGAATATAAATAGAAAATAATTTCTATTTTAGTTCTCCCTTTAATTTATATAATAGGAAAGCCAAAGAAAAATAAAAGAACTAGAGAAATATTAAGGCTTTCCGATTTGTTCTATTATAGGAAAGTTTTCCGAATTAATATAAAGCATTCCACAGAAAAATTGCTATGTAATTTTTCGCGGACGAGCAATACATCATAAATAGTTTTAATTAATTAAGCATAAAACTCAATATAAACAAATATAAATTAATAAATAAAAAATTAAGGAGGGGTTATATAATGATAGAAACAACAAATGAGAACTTGAACATAAACAAATTGGTTGCACAAAAAAAAGAAATGATTTTTGTAGAAAGTGATATGATAGTGCCAGATTCTAAACCAGATGTATTAAAAACAATAAATACAAGTGGTACATTATGTATATATAAAAAAGAGATACAACAAGAAAAAATAAAAATAGATGGAAGTGTAAATGCATATATAATGTATCTGCCAGAAAATGGTGATGATAATATAAGAGGAATAAATACAAGCCTAGATTTTTCACAAACAATAGATATGCCAAAATGCAATGAAGGTATGATGTTAAATGCGGAAATTACTATAAAGACAATAGATTGTAAGGTAATAAATGGTAGAAAAATAGGAATAAAAGTAGGTCTAGAAATAAATGCAAAAGTGTATTCAAATGAGGAAATAGAAATTATAAATGGGGTAAATAATCAAGAAAATATTCAATTACTTGATAAAACATTAGATGTTAATTCTTTAGTTGGTAATGGTAGTACAAAAGCATATGTAAAAGACACAATTAATATAGAAAACAATGACAATTTAGCAGAAATATTAAAAACAAATATATCATTGGTAGATAAAGATATAAAGATAAGTTATAATAAAATATTAGCAAAAGCAGAAGCGGAAATAAAAATTGTATATTTAACAGAAGATAATAAAATTAATAATATAACAAGTAAAATACCAGTTGTAGGATTTATAGATATGCAAAATGTGAATGAAGAAAATATATGCGATACAAGTTATGAAATTAAAAATTTAATTATAAAGCCAAATAATGTAGAAGAGCATTCAATATATGTTGAAATAGAAGTAGAAATAACATCATTAGTTTTTGAAAGAAAAAATATTATGTTAATACAAGATATTTATAATCCATTTAAAAATATTACATTTAGTAAAAAACAAATAAATATTATGTCATATAAGAGTACAAGAAGCGAGATATGTAATATACGAGAAAATATAAAAATTCCAGAAATGGAAAAAAGTACAATAATAGATGTTGATATAAAGCCAATAATAAATAAAGAAAATAAAGTAAATACAAGGATAATATATGAAGGAGAAATAGAAATGAACTTTATCTTTTCAAATGATACCAATAAAAATTTAGATACAAAAATAGTAAAATTACCTTTACAATATACAATTGATAATATAGATAATTGTGAAAATAAAACAATCAATACAAATATAGAAGTCGCAAATGCGGAGTTTTCATCTCAAGAAAATGGAAACATTTCTTGTAATGCAGATTTAATATTTAATGCAAACATAGAAAGTACAGAAAACATGAGTGTATTAGATAATATAAAAGAAGAAGAAATGGAAAATTTAGAAGATTATAGTTTAATAATATATATTGTAAAAGAAGGAGATACTTTATGGGAAATTGCAAAAAAATTTAGAAGTACAACAGATGATATTATAAGAGCTAATGGAATAGAAGATGTAAATAATCTTAAGATAGGTCAAAAACTATATATACCAAGATATACTAAAAAAGGAGTGAAAAGCACAGCAGAAAATCCTGCAATGATGAATTATGCATAAAATTTATTCACGACCTAGAATACGAATATTTAATTATAATACTAGAACAAGGAAAATAAATATCAGTTCAAAAAACATAAGAAAAATATCAATATGTATAATATTAATAATTGCATTATCTGTTTTTAGTATATCTGTAAAAGCAGTAACACCTATATTTGAAGAGTTATGCAAAAATGAAGCAGAATCAATTGCAACAATTGTATCAAATGAACAAGCAACAGTAGTAATGAGTAATCATACTTATGACGAATTATTTACAGTAGAAAAAGATGAAAATGGCAATATAACAATGATAAAATCGAATATAATAAGTATAAATCAAATTACATCAGATGTAGCAATTCTTATACAAAATGAATTAAATAATAAAGGAAGAGATGACATAAAAATTGCAGTTGGTAGCTTTTCTGGAATTAGTTTACTTTCAAATAGAGGACCTAATATAAATATAAAGATTTCAACTAAAGGAAATGTCGAAACAGATTTAAGAAGTGAATTTATATCTAAAGGAATAAATCAAACATTACATAGAATTTATTTGCAGGTATCATGTAGGGTTAATATATTAAATCCATTTAAAAATATTGAAGAGGAAATTTCAAATCAAGTATTATTGGCAGAAAATGTAATTGTTGGAAAAATACCATCAAATTACTATAATTTTGAAGGATTAGAAAATGCACAACAAACGTGGGATTTTATAGAGTAATAATTTTCAATAATTTCTATTTATAAAAATTTAAAAATTGCAAATGATATAATTATGCTATCGAAAAAGGAGGATTTTTATAATGGGAGAATGTGAAAAAGATTGCAAAAAGAAAGATAATCAAATACAAAACTTAGAAAATCTTGTAGAAAATCATACAAGAACTCAGAGACATTTAGAACAATATTCTAATATAGGTGATGTTGAAAATAAAGAAAATGCCAGAAACTTGCAAAAAGTAAGAGAAAACGAAATTGAAAAGTTAGAAAAAGCAATTAAAGGTGAAGATAAAAAAATAACGGCTGAAGAACATTTAGAAAATGTAAAGGAAAATTATTACAACACTGAAAATTATATACACAATAATATAAATAATATTAATGAACAAGATTTACAAAATTTACAAGAAAAACAACAACATAGAGAAGAACAAATAAATTATTTAGAAGATGAAAGTTAGAAAATGAAAAATAAAACAAACCAGTAATATTTTATTTATTACTGGTTTATTTAGCATATAGTAGAAAATGTTAATATGACTTTCTTTTGAAATAAAATATATTTTTTTCAAAAATGCTCGTTCAAATAATTTTCATAGTGTTGCCTATTATAAAAGAACTTAAAAGTTTTAACATTTTTGAGTTCCTTTTATAATAAAATATTTTATTTCTTAGTAAATTGATTTATTAGTATTTTATAAAATTTTTGTATATTATATTTCTTTTGCTCAATTACTATTAATAACGACTAGTAACTTAGTAAATTACAGCAAAACAATAAAAAATATTGAAAAAATAATAAGTTATATGATACAATATATAAAAAATGGGAGAAAGTGATAATATGATAGATGAGAGAACAAAGAAGATATTATTAGCAATTATAAAACATTGTAATATAATAGAGGACACGAAAAAACACTTTGGTAATGATTATAATAATTTTGAAGAAAATAGCATATATCAAAATGCAATTCTTACACCAGTTACTCAAATAGGAGAGCTAGTAAAGAGATTATCAAATGAATTTAAACAAAATTATAAAGAAATACCTTGGAGAAATATTGCAGGAATGAGAGATATAGTAGTACATAATTATGAAACTATTGATAAATTGATATTATGGAATGTAGCAGATAAAGAAACATTAAAAATAAAAGAGTTTTGTGTAAAAGTTTTAAATGAGAGGTAGATTATATGTCTGAATTAGAAAAAATAGGTGAAAAAATAAAACCAGTAGCTAAGAAGTATAAGCTTATGTATGTATGGGTTTTTGGTTCTTATGTAAAAAACAAGCAAAAGAAAAATAGTGACATAGATATAATAGTTAGAACCGAAGATGTAGCAGATGGATTTAAAATTGTAGAAGTAAAGTTTGCTCTAGAAGAAGCATTAAAAAAGGAAGTAGATATTGTAACAACGGGTAGTATAAAGGGGTCCCTATTAGAAGATGAAGAATTAGAAGAAGTACTTGTATATAGTTCAGAAGAAAATTAAATATAAATTAGATTGTTAAAATATATAGACAAAAATAATTTATATGCGAACATTTTAAAATAAATAAAAAAACCTCAAAAGTATTGAAACTTCTGAGGTTTGATATTTTTGATAAAAAGCTCTTTTATCTTTTAGAGAATTGTGGTGCTTTTCTAGCTTTTTTAAGACCATATTTCTTTCTTTCCTTCATACGAGGATCCCTTGTTAAGAAACCATTTGATTTTAAAACTGGTCTATATTCACTATTAGCTTCGTTTAAAGCTCTTGCTATTCCATGACGAATTGCTCCTGCTTGACCTGTAAAACCTCCACCTTTAACAGAACAGATAACATCATATTTTGATGCTGTATTTGTAAGAACTAATGGTTGTCTTACAATAAGTTTTAAAGTTTCAATTCCAAAAAATTCATCAATATCTTTATTATTTATTGTTATTTTTCCAGTTCCTTCTACTAGTCTAACTCTAGCAATAGAACTTTTTCTTCTACCTGTTCCATAGAAGAATAATTTATCATTACTTCCTGCTTTAGGCATATTAATATTTCCTCCTCAAATTAAAAATTCCATATTTCTGGTTTTTGTGCTTGATTTTCGTGTTCACTACCTGCATATACTCTTAATTTTTTTACCATTTGTCTTCCAAGAGTATTGTGAGGTAACATTCCTTTTACTGCTAAAGTCATAGCTTTTTCAGGATTTTTTTCAAGCATTACTTTTGCAGAAGTCTCTTTTAAACCTCCAACATAACCTGAATGATGTCTATATTGTTTTTGATTAAGTTTATTTCCTGTAAGAATTACATCTTTACAATTTATTATAATAACATGATCACCTGTATCTAAATTAGGTGTAAAAGTTGGTTTATGTTTTCCACGTAATAATCTTGCAGCTTCTGTTGCAACTCTACCTAATGGCTTATTAGCTGCATCAATTATATACCATTTTCTTTCGATTTCACTTTCTTTTATGCTATATGTAGTATTATTCATGGTAATAGTTACCCTCCTATTTTTAAAATTATTTATATGAAACTTAAATGTAAAACCACCGGGGAGAAGTTTTATATTTAAATTACATTCTAATATAACGACAATAATTTTATTATAAAATTAGCGATTTGTCAATAAATTTTGCAAAAATTATTGACATAAATTTTTAGTAAAGGTTACTTGTTTTTATAGCTGAAAATTGTAATCGGTGAAGTTACCATAAAATTACAAAATATATGTATACTATTGTAAAAGTTAGAAAAATTTGGTATTATTATGTTAAGTGATTAAAAAATAAAGTATGCGCAAATTAAAATATAGTTAGGTAATTGCGAAACTAAATTTTGAAATAAAGATGACATAAAAAAAGATAATACAAAATGAAAAAAAGGAGTAGT
>CANRBL010000048.1 GCA_947628835.1 uncultured Clostridia bacterium
CTAATCTCCTCTAATATTTACTATTTATGTTAATAATTATATCAATTTTTCAAAAATATTACAATAGATTATCAAATAAAATTAGAAATCCATACAAAAATCAACCAGATTTTATTTTCTGATTGATTTTTGTATCTATCTGTTCTATAAAGTTCGAACAGATACGTCGTTGGTGCGGATGAAGGGACTTGAACCCCCACGCCTATGGCACTGGTTCCTAAGACCAGCGCGTCTGCCAATTTCGCCACATCCGCATATTTCTATCAACAATAATTATAATAGCATATACAAGCTTTTATTGTCAATAGAAAATTAATATTTTTTAAACCTTTTCTGTTATATCATTTACATCTGCAATTTTTATATTTCTAACATGATTTATTTTTTCCCATGAAGTATTTTGCTTAAATAAACATTTAAAATTAATTAATAACCATGAACCTAAAAACAATGGATAACATAATAAACCTTTTATCATAGGTTTTATAGGTCTCTTATCTAATAACATTATAAAAATAGATGTAAAAATTGGTAAAAGGAATGTTGGTACTATATAATATAATATATTAATAATAAAATCATTCAATCCTATACCAGAAGCTATATACATTACTAAATTTACAAGTAATAATACAATTGATATTATAAATATTGGTATACTACCTAAAATATATAACAAACCATCTAAATTCATAAGAGTTTTATGCTCTTTTACTGCTAAAAATAGTGATTTTGTATAATCTTTTATGCATTGTATATGACCAACTGTCCATCTGCTTCTTTGAGACCAAGATTGTTTAAAACCAACAGGCTGTTCATCATATACGATAGCATCTGTTGACCAACCTAATCTTTTTCCTTTTATTATTCTTTTTAATGAAAACTCTATATCTTCTGTTAATGTATGTGTATCCCAACCATCTGGTTTTATAACATCAAATTTAACCATAAAACCAGTTCCATTTAATAATGGAGATAAGCCTAAATTATATCTTGCTAAATGATAAAATCTATGCATTGTCCAGTAAAATAAAGCATACCCAGCTGTTATCCAACTATCTGTTGGATTTTTTATATCCCTATATCCTTGAACTACTTCTTCACCTTGACATAATTTTTTATTCATATTTTTTATGAAATTCTCATCTACAATATTATCAGCATCAAATATAAAGAACGCATCATAATCTGCATTTTCTTTTATTTTTTGTTGCAAAAACCAATTTAAAGCAGAACCTTTAGTTTTATTTTGAATATCAAATCTTTCATATACTATTGCACCGGCTTTTCTAGATATTTCAGCAGTATTATCTGTACAATTATCGGCAATAACATAAATATCATATAATTCCCTGTCATAATTTTGCTTTTTTAAACTTTCAATAAGATTTAAAATTACAGATTCTTCATTATGTGCAGGTATAATTGCCATAAATTTATGGTTTTTATTTACTAATAATTCCTTATCTTTAAATTTTATTAATGAACACAAACTTATTAGTATTTGATATAACCAAAACAATGTAACAATCCATACTAAAGCTTGTTTTAGTATATATAAATATTCCATTCATGTACCTCTCTTTATATAATATATTTTTCTACCTTTTATATTATACTATTCATATAAAAATATTTCAATATTTTTTGGTAAATTTTTCTAAGTACTGTATAATTACATATTTTCTTTAGTAACCCATTTTACTAAATCTAAATTTTCACTATCTAATATCATTTCATGAATAGGCATTATTCTAAACGTATAACCATAATTACCACCTGTAGTTAATTCTATTTTAGCCTTATAGTTATAATTTTTATTTTCTTCATCTTTGCTATCTAATTTCATTGGTATTATTTGTACATCTTCCACTATACCATTATCTAAAATTTTACCATAATATACTTCTGCCTTTATATTTTCTATATTAATATTAGGAACATGTACTGTACATTTAACTTCAATATTATTTCCTGCGTCTATAGTTATATTATCTAAATTATTTGCTTGTGTAATTTGTATATCATTCCAATTTGAATATAAATCTTTTTTCCAACTATTAAATTCTGTAACATTACTTAAATCTTCATAATATTTTTTTGTTAAATTACATAAAGGTATATATAATTTTTCTGTGTAATCTACTAGCATTCTTGCTGTACTATATCTTCCTCCTGTTGTTATTATAGAATTTTTCATAATGTCTACCCATTTTTTTGATAAACCATTCTCATCTTTTTCATAATATGTTGGTATAATTTTATATTCTAATGTATTATACATACTTTCACTATCTGCTATATCTTGTTCTTCATAAGAACTATAATCTGCATTAGTTCCTATTACCCAACCATTATTTTGCATATATCCTTCAGCCCACCAACCATCTAGTACACTAAAGTTAATAACACCATTTACTGATGCTTTTTGACCACTTGTTCCTGAAGCTTCCATTGGTCTACGAGGATTATTTAACCATACATCTACACCACTTATTAAATATTTTGACATTGCTATATTATAATTTTCTAACATAAATATTTTTCCTTTAAATTGTGGCATCATAGATAATTCTGATATATATTTTATTAAATCTTGACCTTCTTTATCACGAGGATGCGCTTTACCTGCAAATATTAGTTGTACAGGTTTTTCTGAATCATTTAATATTTGTGTTATTCTTTCTAAATCCTTAAATATTAAAGTTGCTCTTTTATAAGTAGCAAATCTTCTTGCAAATCCTATTGTTAATGCATTAGGATCTAATTTTGAATTAATTTCTTTTATTTCTTCATAACTATGACCATTTCTTCTTAATCTTTCTGTTGTATTTTTTCTAATTAAATCAAATAATTTCTTTTTTCGTTCTGTATGAACTTCCCATAATTCTACATCTGGTATATCTTTTATTTTTTCCCATACAGAATCTTTATGTATATTATCTTGCCAATATGGTATTAAATATTTATTATATAACTCTTTTAAGTTTGGTGCAAGCCATGAACACGTATGAATACCATTTGTTACATATGTTATTGGCGATTCACTTGCTGCTATATTTGGCCAAACTTCACCAAATAATTCTCTTGATACAGCTCCATGTAATTTACTTACTCCATTTTTCTTTCCAGCTATTTTCAATGCTAATATTCCCATATTAAAGCCTTGTTGAAGTTCGTTTCCTGGTTTCATTCCTAACATAAGGAATTGTTCTCTTGTTAAACCTAATTTTTTCCAAAAATCTTTAAAATATTTTTCTACTAAATCTATTGGAAATATATCATTTCCTGCTGGAACTGGTGTATGTGTTGTAAATACTGTTTTTGATGTTGCTATATCTTTTGCAACTTCAAACGAAACTTGCTTTTCTTGCATTATATCTTTTATTATTTCTAAATTTAAAAATGATGAGTGACCTTCATTCATATGGTATATTGTTGGATTTAAACCTAATGTTTTTAATAATTTTACTCCTACCATACCTAAAACTATTTCTTGCCTTATTCTCATTTCTTGGTCTCCACCGTATAGTCTTAATGTAATATTTCTATCTTCGTCAATATTATTTTCTATATCTGAATCTAATAAATATAAATTTACTCTTCCTACATCTATCTTCCATACTTTTAAGTATAATTCTCTATCTAAAAATGATATTGATATTATTAAGTCTTTGCCTTCTGAATCTTTTACAGGGTTAATTGGTAAATTAGATAATTCTATATTATGATATTCACTTTCTTGCATTCCATATCCATTTATTTTTTGATGAAAATAACCATTTTTATATAATAAACCTACAGCAACTAAAGGTATCCCTAAATCACTTGCTGATTTTAAATGGTCACCTGATAATATACCTAATCCACCAGAATATATAGGTATTGTTCTATCAATTCCATATTCGGCTGAAAAGTATGCTATTAAATCATTTTTATTTTCTTTAAAATTTTGATTGAACCACGTATTTTCACTTCTCATATAGTTTTCAAAATTTTCTACATTTTTGTTATATTCTTTTAGTAATGTATTATTTTTTAATACTTGCTCTAATTTTTCTTGTGATACTTGTTTTAAGAATTTTACTGGATTTTTATCTACAGTTTCCCATAGGTCTGAATCAATCTTTTTAAATAATTTTAAAAATTCTGTATTCCATGACCACCATAAGTTATTTGCTATTGTAGATAGTTTACTTATTCTTTCTGGTAATTGTGGATTTACTGTTATTCTGTTAAAAATATACATTATATTTCCTCCTTCGTATTTTTTCGATTTTTCTTTTTGTACTTCATATGATATTATCTATTAAAATTTTTAATTTGTCAAATACTTTTAATATATTTCAAAAATTTTTGTTAACAGTTAATGGTTTTAAATAAATACATTCCTAAAGACATTGAAATATAAGATTTTCATTACACTCCTCGGTTCATTACAAAGCTTAAGAAATTCTAACTTATTTTATGGCACCCTTTCACTCACGCGAACTATTTCCATAAAATTGCGTAGAATTTCTAAAGCTTTTCCATTCACATTCGTCATTTCATTCAAATTCTTATATTTTCAATGTCTTTAAAATTATTTTTGCCATATGTTTTCATCAAACTTTTTAATTGATGTTTTTGTAGTTAAAGTTGGCGTATAATTTACTTTATTAGTTTCTTTAAAATTTTCTTGTAATAGTTCATCACACATATTTTCAAAAACTTTTGTTGCTGATTTTATTGCTCTTCTTTTTGCAAATTCATTTGGATTATGGCTTCCTCCTTTAGATGGTATAAATATCATTGTTTTTTGCTTAGCAGGAATGTATCCTGTATCTTGACCTGCATAAGATGGCATTTTCAAGTTTCTTATATTTATTCTATTACAAACATTTTCAATTTTACTATTTAATTCTTCATTAGTCTTTATTGGAGTTCCTTTAGAAATTACATTAATATTTACTTCTGTTTTAAATTTATTTTTTGCATCTTTTACTATTTCTTCAAATTCATTTAACGCATTATCTGGTGTATTACTTCCTAGTAATCTAATATCTACATATCCTTCTGCTTTATCTGAAAGTTGATTAAAACTTTGGTTGTGGCCTGGTGTTTCAATTTCTACTTGACTTGCTCTTCCTAAACCATTTTTTTCATAATTTTTTCCTAATTTTCTTACAGCCAATCCTATATATGAAGCTACATCTACAGCATTTTTTCTTTTTTTCATTGGCGTAGAACCTGTATGATTCATTTTCCCTTGAACATCATATTTTATTCTAAGTGCTGATCCAATTGAAGTAACAATACCTATTATATCTATATTTTTATCTTTTTTAAATTCTTTATTAAGTACACTATACTGCTCTGTATGTGCTTCTAATGAATAATCAACTTCATTAAAAATTTTATCTACTTCTTGTATTCCTTCTACTTTTTGTTTTAAATAGTCCTTTGAGTCTTTTATGGCATCTGCTAAAGTTATACTTTCATCTTTTTTGTCAGTAATTTTTTCAAAATCTGCTTCAGTAATATTTCCATTAAGAAATTTACTTCCTATACATGCATTGCCAAATCTACTAGATTCTTCACATGCATATATTGCTATTTTTATAGTACCATTGTAGTTAGGCTTTTTTATTAATTGTTCTGCTGTTTGAAGCCCAACTATAACTCCTACTGGTCCATCATACTGGCCTCCATCATAGACAGAATCTGTATGAGAACCAATTGCAATTGTTTTTCCTTTTTTATCTCCTATTGTAATAGAACCACAAATGTTTCCTACAGTATCAACTGTAATATTCATTCCCAACTCTTTCATTTTATTAATTATTTTAATTTTATAATCCATATCCTCTTTTGTGTATGCTAACCTATTAATTGGTTCTTGTGTTTTAAAATTAAAAAAATCATTTAGTTTTACTTTTTTCATATCATCCTTCTCCATTTTATTACATTTGTTTCAATCAAAACATTGTGGTGCAATTATAACACATTATGTTTACATATGCAATATTACTTTCTAACTTTTTATTCCATCTAAGCATTTGTTATATATAAACTCAATTAGTTCGTTTAATTTATTTTCATTTTCGTAATATTGAATAAGTTTTGTTCCAAATTCAACCTTGTTTTCCTCAGAAACTGTTAAAATTCCCCTACCCTTTTTTATTAATTCATGATTTGCTATAAGCATTGATGTTCTTTTATTCCCATCATTAAATAATTGCATTTTCATTAGTTTACACATTAAAGTTAATATTTTTTCAGTCTCGCATTCTATAATTTGTACTTCTTTTAATAAATTTTCTAATTTTTCTTTAGAAGGAAGTTCTGGAATCCAATTTGTTCCAGCCATCTTTACTTCATATGCTCTTATCTTTCCTGGAGAATCAACTAAATTACTTCCAACTAAACTATGTATACTTGAAATATAATTAAAATTAATATTTTCATTTATTGAATTTAATATAAATTGCCAAGCATGTTTTAAATTATTGATTGTTACTATTTCGTCTACTCTTAAATGTTCAATATTTCCACCTTCATAAATTTTTTGTGTTTCTGGAAAAGTAATTGCAATTCCTTCCAAATTTGCACTTTTCCATATTGAATCTATTATATTTCTTTTAGCCAAAAACATATTTTGTTCTTGACTTAACTTAAATTTATCATTCATATTAAATTTCATTCCTTCCTTTTTATTACATTCATATCTTGCTTTGTTATAATAGAAATATATAAACATTAAAGATTAATTCTTTTAATTGCTATTCTACTTCATCATTGCAATCTTCAAATTGACTATTATATAAACCTGCATAAAATCCATTTTTTTCAAGTAGTTCTTCGTGATTTCCTTGTTCTACAATATCACCATGGTTCATAACTAAAATTAAATCTGCATTTTTTATTGTAGACAATCTATGAGCAATTATAAAACTGGTTCTACCTTTCATTAAGTTATCCATAGCAGATTGTATTTGAATTTCTGTTCTTGTATCTATTGAGCTTGTTGCTTCATCTAAAATTAATACTTTAGGATTTGTTAAAATAACTCTTGCTATTGTAAGTAATTGTTTCTGACCAGCTGATATATTACTTGATTCTTCATTTATTATTGAATCATAGCCATGAGGCAAAGTTTTTATAAAATGATGTACATGAGCAGCTTTTGCAGCTTCTATTACCTCAGTATCTGTTGCATCATCTTTTCCATATTTAATATTTTCTTTTACTGTACCTCCAAATAGCCATGTATCTTGAAGTACCATACCAAATAACTTTCTATATTCTCCTCTATTAAAATTTTGTATATTAACTCCATCTAATAATATTTTTCCTTTATTTATGTCATAAAATCTCATTAATAGTTTCACTATTGTTGTTTTTCCTGCTCCAGTAGGTCCAACAATTGCAATTTTTTGACCTTCTTTTATATCAGCACAAAAATCATTTATAATTGTTTCTTCTGCATTATATCCAAAATTAACATGGTCAAAAGATATATTACCATTTAAATTTTCTGTATTATGTGCATTTTCTATTAATTGATTTTCTTCATTTTCGTCTAAAAATTCAAAAATTCTTTCAGCAGCTGCCACCATTGATTGTAACATATTAGATACTTGAGCAATTTGCATAATTGGTTGTGTAAATTGTTTATTATATTGTATAAAACTTTGTATATTTCCTACTGTAATTTTTCCAAGTATAGCTAGATATCCTCCTAATATTGCAACTGCAACATATCCAATATTACTTATAAAATTCATTATTGGATGCATTAAGCCAGATAAGAATTGTGATTTCCAAGCTGATTTATATAAATTGTCATTTGCTAATTTAAATTCCTTAATTGCTTTTTCTTCACCATTAAATACTTTTACTATGTCATGCCCACCATATATTTCTTCAACTTGACCATTTACATGACCTAAATATTCTTGTTGATTTTTAAAGTATTTTTGAGACTTACCAACAACAGTTTTTACTAAAAATACTGTTATTGGTAATATTAATAATGATATTAATGTCATTAACCAACTTATTGAAATCATCATTATTAATATTCCAATTAGTGTACAAATAGCAGTTATTATTTGTGTTATACTTTGATTTAAATTTTGACTTAAAGTGTCTATATCATTTGTTATTATAGACAAAATTTCTCCATTTGTTTTTTTATCAAAATAATTCATAGGTAATTTATTTATTTTACTAACTAAACTATTTCTTAATTGAAATGTAATTTTTTGTGTTACTCCTGTCATTGTAAATCCTTGAACAAGTGAAAAAATAGCACTTACTATATATATAGCTAATAAAAATAATAATATTTGTGCAATTCTATTAAAGTCAATTCCGCCATTTCCAGAGATTTTATTTACTATACCTGTGTAAATTTCTGTTGTTGCATTTCCTAAAATCTTTGGACCTACAACAGAAAATATTGTACTTCCTGCTGCAAATATAAATACTATAATTAAAGCTACTTTATATTGTAATAAATAATCTTTTACTAATTTTTTTGTAGTTCCTTTAAAATCTTTTGCTTTTTCTACTGGTCCTCTACCTCTTGGACCAGGTCCCATTCTTCTCATAATTACTCTCCTTTCTCTAATTCTTCTTCAGAAAGTTGTGATAACGCAATTTGTCTGTATGTTTCATTATTTTCTATTAATTCTTTATGTGTTCCTTTTCCTACCATTTTTCCTTCTTCTAATACTATAATTTGTTCTGCATTCATAATTGTACTTATTCTTTGTGCTACAATAATTACTGTTTTATCCTTTGTTTTTGTAGCTAACTCTTCTCTTAATTTTTTATCTGTTTTTAAATCTAAAGCTGAAAAACTATCATCAAATACAAATATTTCTGGGTCTTTTGCTATTGCTCTTGCTATTGATAAACGCTGTCTTTGGCCTCCTGATACATTATTACCACCCTGAGATATTTCTTCATTGTATTTATTTTCTTTTTGTTCAATAAATTCAGTTGCTTGAGCTATATTTGCCGCTTCTATCATCTTTTCATTTGACATATTTTCATCTGCATATTTTATATTTGTTTCTATAGTTCCAGAAAATAAAATTCCTTTTTGTGGTACAAAACCAATTTTACTTCTTAATTCACTTTGTGAAACTTCTTTTACATTTACACCATCTACAAAAAGCTCTCCACCTGTAATATCATAAAACCTAGGAATTAAATTTACAATTGTAGATTTTCCGCTTCCTGTACTTCCTATAATAGCTGTTGTTTCACCTGGCTTTGCTGTAAATGATATATCTTCTAATATTTCTTTTTCTGCATCAGGATACCTAAATGATACATTTTTAAATTCTACTATACCTTTTTTATTTTCATCAAATGATTTTGGATTTTTTACATCTTTTATACTTTCGTCTGTTTCTAATACATCTGTAATTCTCTTTGCTGATACTGATGCTCTAGGCAACATTATAGATATCATAGATATCATTAAGAAACTCATAACAATTTGCATTGTATATTGAATAAAGGCCATCATATCTCCAACTTGCATAACTCCTGAATCTATGTTTTTTCCTCCAACCCAAACAATTAATATCATTATTGAATTCATTACAAACATCATCATAGGCATCATTATACTCATTGCTCTATTTACAAATATATTTGCTTTCATTAAATTTGTATTAGAAACTTCAAATCTTTCTTCTTCTTTAATTTCCGTATTAAATGCTCTTATTACTGGCGTTCCTGTTAATATTTCTCTTGCTACTTGATTTATTTTGTCTATTAATGTTTGAAGAACTTTAAATTTAGGCATTGCTACCATAAATAAAGTTATAACTATTGACATTATTGCAAGTATTGCTACTCCTATAACCCACGCCATTGAGCCATCACTTTTGGTTAATACTTTTATAAATCCACCTATTCCTACAATTGGTGCATAAACTACAACTCTGAATAACATTGCTATTAACATTTGTATTTGTTGAATATCATTTGTACTACGAGTTATAAGTGAAGCGGTTGAAAATTCTCTAAATTCTTTGGTTGAAAATTTTAAAACTTTTGTAAATACTTTTTCTCTTAAATCTTTACTCAATTTTGCTGCTACTCTTGCTGATAATAACATTATAAGAACTGCACATATCATACTTATTAATGCTACACCTATCATTTGAAGACCAGCTATAAAGATGTATCTAATTTGTAACTCATCTGTGTCTATTCCTATATCTTTATATTCTTGCTTGACTGCTAATATTGCGGTTTGTTCTAATATGCTTTCTGGCATTTGGTCTATCTGTTCAGTAAATACTTTTAAAAATTCTTGTATTGTATCATCTGACATTCCTTTTAATAAATCTATTAATGCTACATCTTGCATATTTAATAATTTTTCTGGTGGTGCATTTTCTAATATTTTTGCTCTTATCATATTTGCTGTTTGTTCATTGCCTAAATTATATAATATCAATATAGGCTTTGACATTAATGTGTTTAAATTTTCTTGTTCTTCTTTATTTATGTCTTTTTGTATGTATAAATCTTGATTTTCAATTTCTGGATACTTTTTTAAATATTTTTCATACTCTTCTGCTTCAAGATTACTCTTTGATATTAAAGTATAATCTTCTAATATTTTTTCGTCTTTATCTGTAAATGTTAATAAATTATCCATTTGCTTTACTCTAATTACCTCAGGTGCTACATTTTCTATTCCTCCAGCTTGAATACCATTATTTACAATTTTTGATGTGTAGTCTGGAAGTGCTAGGTCTGTCATTGCTTGAACTCCTAATAATATTACAATAACAAATACTGATAACCATGATGATTTTAAATTTTTTAAAACTTTTAACATTTTTTTCCTCCTTTATGTTATTTTTGTTTGTAAATTCCATTTTTTAAATATTCTAATTGCTTTATATATTCTGCTTTTGCTGATTCTTTCGATTGATATGTGAAATATGTTGCTATTGCTTTTGTAGTTACTGTGAATAATAAATTAATTATTATATTTAAATCTTCTCTGCTATTTATATTTAGTTTTGATATGTCTATTAAATTAAAATATTTACTTATATCATTCGATATGAATAATTCTTTGATATCTAGAAAATTATCTTCACATAGTTTCATATTTTGAAAAATTTTTTTGTAGAAATCTTGTTCGTTATAATCTGTACATTTTTGTATTACATAGTCATATATTGATATATTCATTAAAAATATGTCCCCACTATTTTCTTTTAATGATTTTTCTATTATTGTGTCTATTTCGTATATATGATTTTTTACAATATATGTGAGTAAATCTTTTTTGCTTGTAAAATATTGATAAAAACTTCCTCTTGCTATTTCTGCATCTTCTACTATGTTCTTTATTGATACTTCACTAAATGGTACTCTCGAAAATTCTTTTTTGGCACTCGCTATTACTTTTTTCCTTTTATCTATTGGTAATTTCATAAACGTGTCTGTTGGCATAATTTTCCCCCCTTTTATGCAAAAATGACACTGTGTCATAATTATATATAACATAGTGCCTTTTGTCAATGATATTTTTTAATTTCTTTCTGCTTATAGAATCACAAAATTATGTTTTTTATTATCAAAAATCTCAAAAGTTTCTTTTTCCAATTCATTATAATCTATAAATTATCGTTTATTCATTCAAATACCTCTTTTCTTTACTTTTAATTTGTTTTAAAGCATTTTGAGTTAAATTTTTATAATTTGTTTTTTCGGCAACTTTTCTTCCAATCTTTCCTTCAATCTCTTTTCTAGCCTTTCCTGTAATTTTTCCCGCTTCTTGTACATCATCTTTTAATTCTTCTAACCCAAAACTATTATTAGTATTATGCATTTCATTAGCAGTTACTTCTGCTAAATTTGTAATAGCTAATTCCAAATTTCCCATACTATCTCTTAAATTTCTTTTTGTTTTATTTATTCCTTTTAATTCTCTATATTGAGCTGTATTCATATTAAATGTACTTTTATAAATTTCATCTGTTAATATTGCATAGTCTCTATCTTTAGCTCCTCTTTGTTTCCAGTTATCTGTAAGTTCCTTTCTGCTATCTATTGATTTTAGTCTTTGTGCAATCCAAGCATCTTCATAGCCTTTTCTTATATAAGTTTCTTTTGCTCTATTAATTGCAAGTTCTGGATTTACAAT
>CANRBL010000049.1 GCA_947628835.1 uncultured Clostridia bacterium
CTACTCCTTTTTTTCATTTTGTATTATCTTTTTTTATGTCATCTTTATTTCAAAATTTAGTTTCGCAATTACCTAATAGTATCAATATAATATTAGCATAAAATAAAAAAAAGAGCAATACAAAAATAGTATTTACAATTATAGGAAAAAAATATATAATACACCTATAAGTGGAGGTTTCGTATGGCACAAAAAACAATAAAAGAAGTATTTAGTGATTATAAAACAGAAAGCAATATTAAACAAGCAGAGATACAAGGATTAAATTTAATAAAAAATACAAATACATTAGTAATGAAAATATATTCAAAAAAATACTTAGAAATAAAAGAAATATGGTATTTTGAAAGCTTTTTACAAGAAAGATTTAAAATAAATTTAATACAAACAATAATAAAATATTCAGAAGAAGTAAAAATGAACACAATAGAAGAAGAATGGAAAAATATTATATGTTATATGGCACACAAATATCCATTAATGAAACCGTTATTATTATTAAAAAGTGAGATTGAAGTAGAAGAGAATGTTATAAAAATAGGAATGAAAATAAGAGGTGCAGATTTTTTAAAAGCAAGAAAATTAGACAAAGAATTGGAAAAAGTAATTGAAAATTTATTTAATAAAAGTTATAAAGTTGAAATAAGAGAAGATATATCAGAAGAAGAATTGCAAGAATATATAAAAAAGGTTGAGGCAGCGGAAAAAATAGTTATAGAAAGAGCAAAGGAACAGATGATAAATTCATCAGAAACGAGAGAGATAGAGGAAAAGGAAAAAACAAAGGAAGATAAAAAAGAAAAGAAATCAAGTAATATAGAAGAAAAACAAAATCAAAATAATACACAAAAATCCACAGAATTTGAACAAATTGTGGAAAAAGAAGATGAAAATACACCTTTGATATATGGTAGAAATTTAGAAATAAAAGCACCATTAGTAAAAATTCAAGAATTAACACCAGATGATGAAATAGTTCAATTAGATGGAGAAATAATAAATATAGAAGACCCTAGAGAATTAAGAAATGGAAAAATATTAATAGGATTTGATTTGTATGATGGAAGTAGTACATTAACTTGTAAAGCTTTTTTACAGTCTGACCAATCAAAACAAGTTATATCGAGATTAAAAAAATCAAAAGGAGTAAAGGTAGCTGGAAAATTGCAATTAAGTCAATATTCTGGAGAATTGGAAGTAACTGCAAATACAATCATAGAGACACCAGGAATGAAAAAGATAGTAAGACAGGATTTAGCAGAAGTAAAAAGAGTAGAATTGCATATGCATACACAGATGAGTCAAATGGATGCAATGACATCTGCAACAGATTTAATAAAAAGAGCTATGAAATGGGGAATGAAATCAATAGCAATAACAGACCATGGTGTAGTACAAGCATTTCCAGAAGCTCATAAGTTATTAGGTGTAGATAATCCAGATATGAAAGTAATATATGGAGTAGAAGCTTACTTAGCACCAGATAAAATGCCATCTGTGCAAAATAGTAAAGGACAAAGTATAGATACAACATATTGTGTTTTAGATTTAGAAACTACAGGATTTTCTCCTAAAACAGATAAGATAACTGAAATTGGAATAATGAAAGTGCAAGATGGAAAGGTAATAGATGAATTTTCATGTTTTGTTAATCCAGAAAAACCTATACCACAAAAAGTTGTAGAAGTTACAAATATAACAGATGAGATGGTAGCTGATGCGGAAACAATTGAAAAAGTGTTTCCAAAAGTTTTAGATTTTATAAAAGATACAGTATTAGTGGCACATAATGCAAAATTTGATATAGGTTTTTTAAAATATGTTGCAAAAGAATTAGGGTATGAATTTAATTATACATATGTAGATACATTAGGAATGGCTAAAGATTTATTTCCAGATTTTAAAAAATATAAATTAGGTAAAATAGCAGAAAATCTTAAAATAAAGGTAGAAGTGGCACATAGAGCATTAGATGATGTTGATACAACAGTAAAAGTATTTAATGTTATGATGAATATGTTAAAAGAAAGAGGAGCAAAAACTGTTGAAGATATAGATTTATTAGGAGCAGATAGCGAATCAAAAAAAGAGGCATATAAAAAGTTAGATACATATCACGCAATTATATTGGCAAAAAATTATGTTGGTCTTAAAAATTTATATAAATTAGTATCATATTCACATTTAGATTATTTTTATAAAAAACCTAGAATATTAAAAAGTTTATATAAAAAATATTCAGAAGGATTAATGTTAGGTAGTGCATGTGAAGCAGGGGAGTTATATCAGGCAATTTTACTTGGAAAATCTGATGAAGAAATTGAGGATATTGCAAATGATTATGACTATTTAGAAATACAGCCAATAGGAAATAATGAATTTTTAGTAAGAGAAGGAAATGTGCCAGATAGAGAATATTTGAAAGATATAAATAGAAGAATTGTAGAATTAGGAGAAAAATTAAATAAATTAGTTGTAGCAACATGTGATGTGCATTTTATGGATCCACAAGATGAGATATATAGACGTATATTAGAAGCGGGTCAAGGATATAAAGATGCAGACAATCAAGCACCATTATATTTACGAACAACAAATGAAATGTTGGAAGAATTTAGTTATCTAGGTGAAGAAAAGGCGTATGAAGTAGTAGTAACAAATACAAATAAAATATCTGATATGTGTGAGCAAATAAGTCCAATATCTCCAGAAAAATGTCCACCTCATATTCCTGGATGTGAACAAACAATAAAAGATATTGCTTATAGTAAAGCACACGAATTATATGGTGAGCAATTACCAGAAATAGTTCAAACAAGGTTAGATAAAGAATTAGATTCAATTATAAAAAATGGATTTTCTGTTATGTATATTATAGCTCAAAAATTAGTATGGAAATCAAATGAAGATGGATATATAGTGGGATCCAGAGGTTCAGTTGGTTCATCATTTGTGGCAAATATGACAGGAATAACAGAGGTTAATTCTCTTCCAGCACATTATAGGTGTCCTGAATGCAAATATTCTGATTTTACAGATTATGGATTTCAAAATGGTTTTGATTTACCAGATAAAAAATGTCCTAAATGTGGTCACAGGCTGGATAAAGATGGAATGGATATACCATTTGAAACATTTTTAGGATTTAATGGAGATAAAGAACCAGATATTGACTTAAACTTTTCAGGAGAATATCAAGCTAAAGCACATAAATATACAGAAGTAATATTTGGTAAAGGAACTACTTTTAAGGCAGGAACTATTGGTACTGTTGCAGATAAGACTGCTTTTGGATATGTAAAAAATTATTTTGAAGAAAGACATATTCCTATTAATAAAGCTGAAATAGCAAGAATATCAACAGGTTGTACAGGAATAAAAAGAACTACTGGTCAGCACCCAGGAGGAATTATAGTTGTACCAAAAGGTAGAGAAATATATGAATTTTGTCCAGTACAGCATCCAGCAGATGATCCTAATTCAGATATAATAACAACACATTTTGATTACCATTCAATAGACCAAAATCTATTGAAGTTAGATATACTAGGACACGATGATCCAACAATAATTAGAATGTTACAAGATATAACAGGCATAAATCCAACAAAAGTACCATTAGATGATAAAGAAACAATGTCATTGTTTTATTCAACAAAAGCTTTAGGTATTACACCTGAACAAATAAAATCAGAAGTTGGTAGTTTTGGGGTACCAGAGTTTGGAACAAAGTTTGTTAGAGGAATGCTGGTAGATACAAAGCCTAAAACATTTGATGAATTGATTCGTATATCAGGACTTTCACATGGTACAGATGTGTGGTTAAATAATGCTCAAAGTTTGATTGAAGAGGGAACAGTAACTCTAAGAGAAGCAATATGTTGTAGAGATGATATAATGATATATTTAATTAAAAAGGGTTTACCACCTAATCCAGCATTTAAAATAATGGAAACAGTTCGTAAAGGTAAAGCTTTAAAGGATCCTGCTAAATGGTCAGAATATGTTCAACTTATGAAAGAACATGATGTTCCAGATTGGTATATAAAATCATGTGAAAAAATTAAGTATATGTTTCCTAAGGCTCATGCTGCAGCATATGTAACAAATGCTTTTAGAATTGCATGGTTTAAAGTTCATATTCCTAAAGCATATTATGCAGCGTATTTTTCTATAAGAGCAAAAGAATTTGATAGTGAGTATATGATTTTTGGAAAAGAAAAAGTAAAAAACAAAATGAAAGAAATTGAATTAGCAGGAAATTCAGCATCTAAAAAGGATCAAGATATGTATTCTGTATTAGAACTTGTTCTTGAAATGTATGAAAGAGGTTTTAAGTTTTTGCCAATAAATTTATATAAGTCTCATTGTACGAAATTTATTGTTGAAGATGATGGAATACGACCACCAATAAATAGTATTCCAGGACTTGGAGGCGTTGCAGCAGAAGGTATATATGAAGCAAGAAAAGATGGTATATTTATGTCTATTGATGACTTGAGGATTAGAGCTAAAGTTGGTACGGCTGTTGTGGATTTACTAAAAAAATTTGGTTGTTTAGATGGTATGCCAGAAAGTAATCAAATTAGCTTGTTTGGATAAAAAAATTGATGTAAAAGTAGGGGATTATATAATATTTCCTATATAACATTATCGGATTATACTAAAAATGCAAAGAGATATTTGGAAAGTATGCCTATAATTAAATCTACAAATGGTAGTGAATTGGCAGATTTAATATTAAAATATTATGATAGTATGTCTGATGAGTTTAAAGATATGATTAAAGAAAGTTTTTATTCCTATTGTTGAATAATATAAAGTACAAATAAATAATAATTTGTAAATATTTTTATATAATGGGAGTGAACGAAAAATATATAGGGTGAGTAAAATGACAGATAAAGAATTAAAAAAATTAAAAGACGATTTATGGCATTCTGCAGATATGTTACGTGCGGGAGCGCATTTAGCAGCGAATAAATATGGACAGCCAATATTAGGATTGATATTTTTAAGATATGCAGATATTTTATATAAACAGCATAAATCAGAAATAGATAAAAGATATAATGAATTAAAAGGTAGTAGAATAGAAAAATCTTTAGAAGAAATTTCAAAAGAAATGTGTGGTTTTTATTTACCAGAAGAGGCTTATTTTGATTTTATTAATAATGCACCAGATGATGCTGAAAAAGCAACATTAGTAAAAAATGCTATGCAAGAAATAGAGAAACATAATAAAGAAATGCAAGGAGTACTGCCAAAAGAAGTATATGGTCAATTAGTACCAGAAGAAGAACCAGACTTGCTTTCAAAAATAATAAGAGTTTTTAAGGATATTCCTGAAAATATAAGTATAGATTTATTTGGTGAAATATATGAATATTTCTTAGGAAATTTTGCTTTAGCAGAAGGAAAAGATGGAGGAACATTCTATACGCCTACAACTGTTGTTAGATATATGGTTGAAGTTTTAAAACCAGAGTCTGGAGATAAGATGTTTTTAGATCCAGCTTGTGGATCTGGAGGTATGTTTGTACAAGCAGCTAGATATATGCATAATCACAATGCAAATGAAAATGATATGATGAAATTTAGATGTTACGGTGTAGAAAAAGAGCCGGATACAGTTAAATTAGCAAAAATGAATTTGCTATTAAATAATGTTCGTGGTGAGATAACAGAAGCAAATTCCTTTTATTCAGATCCATATAATGCAGTAGGAAAATTTGATTATGTTATGGCTAATCCACCATTTAATGTTGATGAAGTTATATATGAAAAAATAAAAGATGATTCGAGATTTAATATTTATGGAATACCTAAAAATAAATCTAAGTCAACAAAAAAAGGGGCAGATAAAAAGGAAACAGTTCCAAATGCAAATTATCTATGGATTTCATATTTTGCATCTAGTTTAAAGGAAAAAACAGGCAAAGCGGCATTAGTTATGGCAAATTCGGCTTCAGATGCTGGAAATAGTGAATATGAAATAAGAAAGAAAATGATCGAAGAAGGAATCATAAAGCAAATGGTTACACTTCCATCAAATATGTTTTCATCTGTAACGCTACCAGCTACATTATGGTTTTTCGATAAATCAAAAGTAAATTCATACAAAAAAGATGAGATATTATTTATCGATGCTAGAAATATATTTACACAAGTTGACAGGGCACATAGAAAATTTAGTGATGAACAGATTAAAAATTTAGGTATAATTACAAAACTATATGATGGTGATAATAAATCTTATCAAGAATTACTGGAAGAATATAGATTAAATTCTATTAAAAATATTATAGAATTAAAAGGAATTGTTAATAAACTACAAAAATATAGTTTTTATTTTGATGGAGATGGTAAAGAAACATACGATGAACCTAAATTGCGTTCTTGTGCACCTAATATCATAGATATAGATGAAAAGAAATTTAAAGATTTATTTTTAGAATTAGTTAATGAATTTAAAAATTTAATAAATAGACAACAAGATGAATTAGATATGGCAAAGATAGGACTTCATTTTGAACAATACTATTCTACTAATCAAGATAAAAAAATAAGAGAATTTGATGAGTTAGTAGATGATGGAAAAAAATATGCTGAGCAAGCACTATACTTTATTAATAATATTATATGGGTTCTTGAAAAATTTCCAGAAGGAAAATATCGAGATATAATAGGATTATGCAAAGTAGCTAAATTAAATGAGGAAGATGGCATAAAAGATCAAGATTATTCATTAAATGCAGGTAGATATGTTGGAGTAGTTATAGAAGATGATGGAATGACAGAAATAGAATTTAAGAATTCTATTTTAAATCTTGATAACGAATTAGAAAAATTAAATAAAGAATCGACAATATTAAGTAATGAAATAAATGAAAATATAAAAAAATTATTTGGAGAATAGAATGAAATTAAGAGAAGTATATGTATCAGCAAATACGGGATTAGATGCAATAAAAAGAGCACCTATCCTTGATTATGAAACTAATTTGAAATGTATAAGAATTCAAGATATATCTCAAAAAAAAGAATTTAAAGAATGGGGATATACAGAAACAACATTAAATGATTATAAAAAGTTTAAGTTAAGAAAAAATGATATTTTAATTGCAAGAACAGGAGCAACGGTGGGAGTATCATATATAGTAGACAATGAATATGAAGCAGTATTTAATAATGGAACTATAAGATTAAGATTAAAAGATTCAGTAAATCCACGTTTTATATATTATATTTTTCAAAGTAAAGA
The DNA here is from genome assembly GCA_947628835.1 of uncultured Clostridia bacterium. Lineage (GTDB taxonomy): Bacteria > Bacillota > Clostridia > TANB77 > CAG-508 > CAG-269. The sequence continues at coordinate 7,265 of CANRBL010000049.1, forward strand.
ATTTAGGCAATATATTGAAAATGTGTCATGTGTTTCTACACAGCCTAATTTAAAAGTAGAGAATTTATTACGATTTGAAATTCCAAAATATGATAAATTAAAACAAGATTTTATTGCGGATAATTTATCAAAATATGATAAATTAATTGAAAACAATAGTAAAAGAATATATGTTTTAGAACAAATAGCAGAAGAAATTTATAAAGAATGGTTTGTAAAATTTAGATTTCAAGGATACAAGAATTATAATTTTACAGATTCTAAACCATATGAATGGATTTATGGAAATAAAACTACTGTGAAAATACCATTAAATTGGCATTTTGGAAAATTAGATGAAATTGGAAAGTTTGTTAGAGGCAAAAATATTACAAGTTCTGAAATGCAAGATGGAGAAATACCAGTTATTTCTGCAGGAATTGAACCATCTGGTTATCATAATGAATCTAATGTTAAAGGTAAATCACTAACAATTAGTTCTTCTGGAGCAAATGCTGGATATTTAAAATATAATTTAGATGATATTTGGGCAGCTGATTGTTCATATTATCAAAATGATGAAAATATATGGTTTGTTTACAGCTCATTAAAATTTATAAAACCAGCAATTAAAAATTTACAAGTCGGTTCCGCTCAACCGCATGTATATGCCAAAAATATAAATAAACTTAATATTATAATTCCAGAAGAGAAATATATAAAAATGTATAACGATTTCGTAAATCCAATGTTTGAAGAAATAAAAAAATTAAATGAAAAAAATAAAATTTTAATCAAACAAAGAGATATATTATTACCAAGATTAATGTCAGGAAAGTTAGAAATTAAATAAGGGGGAATAGTTATGGCAAAGTTAATAACAGAAGATGATATAGAACAAGCAATATTAGATGAACTAAAAAAAGAAGAATACAACTATAACATTATACGTTGTGATCCTAATCCGGAAAAAAAAGAAAATTTAAATGATGGAACTGGTAGAATAAGCAAAGCAGATTGTATACTTCCAGATATATTAAAACAATCTCTTGTTAATATTAATCCTAATATTTTAGAGCAATTGATAGATGAGAAAATAAAGGAACTATCGAATAATTTTGATGATAGTGATTTAGAAAATGTAAATTATAATTTATATAATAAAATCAGAAACGGAATAAAATCAACTGTTGTAAAAGATGGAGTAGAGGATTTTGAATTTATAAAGTTGATAGATTTTGAACATCCAGAAAAAAATACTTTCACAGCTGTTTCTCAAATGTGGATACAAGGAAGATATAATTGGAGAAGACCAGATGTATTAATATTTGTGAATGGTTTACCACTTGTTTTTATAGAATTAAAAAATAGTATTGTAAAATTAGAAGAAGCATATAATAAAAATTTAAAAGATTATTTAAGAGATATTCCAAATTTATTTGCATTTAATCAAATCTGTGTATTATCTAATGGATTAGAAACAAAATTAGGTGCTTTTAATAGCACATATGAATTTTTCTTTGAATGGTTAAAAGTAAATTCTGAAAAAGAAAAAATTAACAGAAAAGCAATTGAAGAAGAAGGTGTTTCAATTAATTATTTTATAGAGGGACTTTTAAAGCAAGAAAGATTAATTGATTATATTGAAAATTTTATTTTATTTAATAATCAAAGAACAAAAATAATTGCTAAAAATCATCAATATTTAGGAGTAAATAATTTAATAGAATCAGTAAATAACAGAGAAAAATTACAAGGAAAATTAGGAGTTTTTTGGCATACACAAGGCTCTGGAAAATCATATTCAATGGTTATGTTTGCAAGGAAAGTAAAAAGGAAAATAAATGGAAATTTTTCATTCTTAATTATAACAGATAGAGATGATCTAAATACACAAATACATAAAAATTTTGTTAGGACAGAAGTAATTGGACCAAAAGATGAATGTGAACCTAAAAATGGAGAACAATTAAGAGATTATTTAACTAAGAATAAAGAATTTATATTCACTTTAATACAAAAATTTAAGTATGACAAAGGAAAAAAATATCCAATATTGTCAGAGAGAAATGATATTATAGTATTAGTTGATGAAGCTCATAGAACACAATATAAAGATTTAGCAGAAAATATGAGAACAGCTTTACCAAATGCAAACTATATTGCTTTTACAGGAACTCCTTTATTAGGAAGTAAAAGGCTTACAAATCAATGGTTTGGAAATTATGTATCAGAATATAATTTTGCACAATCGGTTGAAGATGGATCTACAGTTCCAATATTTTATAATAGAAGAGTTCCAGAAGTTGGATTGACAAATGATTTTTTAGATGATGATATAGTTGAAATAATAGAAGAAGAAAATTTAAATGAAGATGAAACAAGAGCACTAGAAAATTCTTCATCTAAGATTCTAGAAGTAATAAAGAGAGATGATAGATTAGATAAAATTGCTCGAGATATAGCATATCATTTTCCAAGAAGGGGATTCTTAGGAAAAGGAATGGTAGTATCTGTTGATAAATTCACAGCTGTAAAAATGTATGACAAGGTTCAGTTTTATTGGAATGAAGAAAAAAGAAAATTAATAAAAGAACGTAATATCGCAAAAAATGAAAATGACAGAAAGAGAATAACTGGTATTTTAGATTACATGAATAATGTTGAAATGGCAGTAATTGTTTCTGAAGAGGCTACAGAAGAAGAAAAATTTAATGCACAAGGGTTAGATATTAAAAAGCATAGAGAAAAAATGAATGAAATTACAGTTGATGGAAAAGATATAGAATCAAGATTTAAAGATCCTAACGATAAATTACAATTAGTATTTGTTTGTGCAATGTGGCTAACAGGATTTGATGTTCAAAATCTTTCAACATTATATTTAGACAAACCAATGAAATCTCATACATTAATGCAAGCGATAGCAAGAACAAATAGAGTATATCCACATAAGTCTTGTGGTTTAGTTATTGACTATGTTAATGTTTTTAAATTTATGAAAAAAACTTTATCAGATTATGCAACAGGTGATACAGACTTATATCCTGCTAAAGATGTTAAATATTTAGTTGATTTATTGAATCAATGTGTAGATGAAGCGGATATATTTTTATTTGGTTTAGGAATTGAAATTAAAAAAATAATAGAAGATAGTTCTGTATTTGATAAACTTGAAGATTTAAGAAAAGCATACAATATAATTGTTGAAAAAGAAGAAAATAAAGAAAAATTCAAAGTACTAACTAATACAATGATTAATTTATATGAAGCTTCAAAACCACAAATCTTTGAAATAAATTGGAAAAATGATAAATTTTCTGCTTTAGAGTATTTACATGGATTATTACATAATACGGTAGATGATGAAAAAATTAGAAGAGCAAAAGTTAGGTTGGAGCAAATTTTAGATAGTAGTGTTACATCTAACACAGTAAGTGAAAGCAATGATGGATATGTAATTCATAGAAGCAAGGTAATTGACTTGTCAAAAATTGATACAGAAAAGTTAAAAGATGAAATTAAACAAGCTGAATATAAGGCTATTGAAATAAATGATTTAAAAGAGTTTCTGGAAAAAACTCTGGAGACAATGATAAATAAAAATTGTACTAGAATTAAGTTTTCAGAAAGATTCAAGAGTATTATTGATAAATATAATGATGGAGGAACAGAAAATAAAGAATACTATGAGCAACTTGTAAAATTTTTAGAAGAATTGCAGAAAGAACAAGAGAGGGCAAGAACAGAAGGATTAACTGAAGAAGAACTAGAAATGTATGATTTATTAATAAAAGGTAGAAATTTATCAAAAGCAGAAGTGCAAAAAGTTAAATTAGCAGCAAAGAATTTATATAAAAAGATAACAACAGAAAGAGATAATTTGTTGGTTATAGATTGGTATAAAGATGAACAACCTAAATTAAAAGTAAAACGTGCAATAGAAGATTCTTTGAATAACGATTTACCAGAAAGTTACGATAAAGAAATATTTAATTCAAAGATAAATCTATTATTAAATCGCTTTATAGATATGGCTGTACAGAATTATGGCTGGATTGCTAATAAAGTAGTATAAATTATAGGAGATAGAAATCAAATTGCAAATTTTGCTTATATTGAATTGAAAGATAGTATAACTGTTGAAGATGAATCTCCTTCAGAGTATTTTAAGAAAATATTTGATAGAAAAATAGACAAAAATGATATGAATTTTCTTCATAAAGTCTATTTTCTAGCCCTCATAACCCGAAGGTCGTAAGTTCGAGTCTTACTCCCGCAACCAAACTTGTATCGTTACAGCTAACTAAGTTGTAGCGATTTTTTATATTCTCCAATTAGTTTACAATAATGCTTAAAAATGGCACT
>CANRBL010000050.1 GCA_947628835.1 uncultured Clostridia bacterium
GAATGCAGGCGATAATGATAAAAAATATATATCAATGGAGAGTTTAGAAAATCATTTAGTGGATAGAGAAAATGGAATAATTAAGCTACTAGATCCTCCTTTTGAAAAAGGTAAATTAGAACCTGGTTATATAAAAGCTTATTTGCCAGGAGTTAGAGAAAATGGTGGTCAATATACACATGCTGCTATGTGGGTAATTATTGCAGAAACTATGCTAGGATTTGGGGATAAAGCATTGGAATTGTATAGAATGCTAAATCCGATAGAACATTCTCGAACAAAAGATTCAGCAAATAAATATAAGGTTGAACCTTATGTTATTCCTGCCGATATATATGGTGCAAATAATTTAGCAGGTAGAGGTGGTTGGACTTGGTATACAGGGTCTTCTAGTTGGTTTTATAAAGTGGGAATTGAGTATATATTGGGTCTTACAATAAATAAAAATGTTTTGAGTATTAATCCTTGTATTCCTAGAGATTGGAAAGAATATAATATTCGCTATAAATTTGGAAAGAGTATTTATAATATTAAAGTAAATAATTTAAATGGAAAAAATACTGGTGTGCAAAAGGTTCTTTTGAATGAAAAAGAAGTGGAAAATGCAATAGCCTTAGAGGATAATGGTAAAGTGTATAGAGTGGAAGTTTATATGTAATATAATAGCAGATATAATATTTTTATTATGTCTGTTTTTATATTATAGGAAAGTTCTCCGAATTTCCTATAATATAAAGCATTCCACAGAAAAATTGCTATGCAATTTTCGCGTACGAACAAAGACGCGGACTTTAAAATGTTCTAAATAGAGAAAATGTTAATAATGTCCGCCATTGACTTTCTGCATATATAATGATAAAATATATGCAGAAAAGATAACAATATATGCATATAAAAATACAAGAAATATGCAGAAAGAGAGAATTAGATGAGAAAATTTGATTATTCTTTTTTGGATAATGGATTATTACCGGCTAATTTAATAAATATAACCGGGAGTATTTATTCATTAAAAATGGGAGCAGAAATTAGACAAGATGAATATGAGAAGATATTTACAGAATTAGAAAAAATAGCTATTGTCCAATCTGTTAAAAGTTCAAATGCTATAGAGGGAATAGTAACTAGTGATGAGCGTATAGAAGAAATTGTAAACCAAAATAGTAAACCATTAAATCATAATGAAAATGAAATTGCTGGATATAGAGATTCATTGAATGAAATACATTTACATTATGAGGATATAGAATTTAATGAAAATACAATATTAAAATTACATGAAATATTGATGTCATACACAGGAGCTGAAGATGCAGGTAAATATAAAATAAATAATAATTATATTATTGAAGAAGATAGACAAGGAAATAGAAAAGTAAGGTTTAAACCATTAAATGCAAAAGAAACACCAGATGCAATGGAACAACTTGTACTGGCATATAATGCTGCATGCAATAATGCAAATATTAATCAATTATTATTAATACCATGTGTTATTCTTGATTTTCTTTGTGTACATCCTTTCAGAGATGGAAATGGAAGAATGTCGAGATTATTAACATTATTACTATTATATAAAAATGGATTTGATGTTGGTAAATATATTTCTTTTGAAGAACAAATAAACAACAGCAAAGGTAATTATTATGAGGCATTACGATTATCATCTATTGATTGGATAGAAAATAAACAAAGCTATGTTCCTTTTATAGAAAACTTTTTATCAACATTATACATGTGTTATAAAGAGTTAGATAAAAGATTTAGCATTGTAAATAGTAATAAAATTACTAAAAAAGCAAGAATTGAAGCAACAGTACTAAATAATCTAACACCTATTTCAAAAACAGAAATATGCAAGATACTACCAGATGTAAGTGCAACAACAGTAGAAGCAGTTTTGGGAACAATGGTAAAAAATGGTGTTATTAAAATAATTGGAAGTGGGAGAAATACAAAATATATGAAAAAATAATGGAAAAAAATATAAATAAATAGCATTTAGTAATTATATATTAAGAAATACTTGAAAAAGAGATATCTTGCGAAAATGATAAAAATGTGAAACAAAATTAATAAAAAAACAAAAAAATGTTTCACATTTTTATAATTTGGTGGTATAATATAAATGTGAAACAAAATCAATAAAAAATGAAAAAAATGTTTCACATTTCAAAGGAGAGATATATTATGGAAGAAAAGTTAGAAATTATGAGTCTTCTTCAAAATAAACAATTAATTGAACATGAATTACAATCGCTTGCTTATGGTTCAGTTGAAATAAGAGAAAAGGAATCAAACAAATATATATATGTACATTATAGAGAAGATGGAGTAGCTTTAACAAAATATGTTGGAGAATACTCAGAAGAATTATATAATTTAATATTAAATAATAGCATTAAGGCAAAAGAGTTAAAAAAGCAAATAAGAGAAATAAACAAGAAATTAAAACAATTAAATTATGTAGAAGAAGAACTTTCTGAAAAAGTAGAGCAAAATATAGATTTTGCCAAAAGGCATTTAGTCGATACTATCTATAAACAAGCTATATTAGAAGGTGTTGCAACTACATTTGCAGATACAGAAAGTATTATAAAAGGTGGAAAAGTAAATAATATGACATCTGAAGATATAATGAAAATAGTAAATTTAAAACATGCTTGGGAATTTATATTAAACAAAAATGTTATATTAGAAGATACTAATTTTGCATTATTATGTGAAATTAACAAAATGGTGGAAGAAGGATTTTACTATTCAGCAGGAAAGGTTAGAAATGTCCCAGTAACAATAGGAGGAACAACATGGAAACCAGATATACCGATTGAAAGCATTATAAAAGAAGAATTAGAACAAATTTTTAATAAAAAATTAGATGATGTTGACAGAGCTATAGAACTTTTATTATACACAATGAAAAAGCAAGTATTTATAGATGGAAATAAAAGAACATCAGTAATATATAGTAACCATTATTTAATTTCAAAAGGAAAAGGAATAATAGCAATTCCAGCAGAATTAACAGAAGAATTTAAGGATTTACTTATTCCATATTATGAAGGAAAAAATGAAAAAGAAATAAAGAAATTTATAAAAGAGAAATGTTATATGAAAATATAGAATAAAGTCAATAGTCAGACTTTATATAAAAAAGTTATTTTTGTTATATCTGTTTTTACTATTGATAAATTAGAAAAAAAGTATAAAATAGTGTAAATGAGGAGAAATAATTAATAAAAATTAAAAAGGAGGAATTTTTTATGTGTACAGCAATAACATATAAAACAAAAAATCATTATTTTGGGAGAAATTTAGATTTAGAATATTCATATCATGAAACAGTGACAATAACACCAAGAAATTTTCCATTTCATTTTAGAAATGGAAAAGAAATACAAAAACATTATGCAATTATTGGAATGGCATATGTTGCAGAAGATTATCCATTGTATTATGATGCAATGAATGAAAAAGGCCTAGCAATGGCTGGACTTAATTTTCCAGAAAATGCAGATTATAAGGAAGAAAAAAACAATTTTGATAATGTGGCACCATTTGAATTTATTCCATGGGTTTTGTCACAATGTACAAATATTGATGAAGTTAAAGAATTATTGAAAAAAATTAATTTAGTAAAAGTTAATTTTAGTGAAACACTACCTGTATCACCTTTACATTGGATGATTTCAGATAGTAATAGTTCAATTACAGTAGAATCTACAAAAGAAGGATTAAAGGTTTATGAAAATCCAGTGGGAGTACTTACAAATAATCCAACTTTTGATATACAAATGTTTAATCTTAATAATTATATGAGTTTAACTATAAATGAACCAAAAAATAATTTTTCAAAAGATTTAAATTTAAAAGTATATAGTCGTGGAATGGGAGCAATGGGACTTCCTGGTGATTTATCATCTGCATCTCGTTTTGTGAAAGCAACATTTACGAAAATGAATTCTGTTTCAGGCGATTCAGAATCAGAAAGTATTAGTCAATTTTTCCATATTTTAGGTTCTGTTGAACAGCAAAGAGGGTGCGTTTATATGGGAGATAATAAATATGAAATTACAATTTATAGTTCTTGTTGCAATACAGATAAAGGAATATATTATTATATTACTTATGAAAATAGTCAGATTACAGGAGTAGATATGTATAAAGAAAATCTTGAAACAAATAAATTAATTATGTATCCATTGGTAACAGGGCAACAAATAAAAATGCAGAATTAGATAAAAAATTACTTGACTAATAAATAAAATTACTATAAGATAAAGAAAATTGAAATATGAGGAGAAAATAACAAATGGTAAAAGTAAACGCTAAAAGCCTTGAGGCTGTACACACACACACACACACACACATTATGTTTATTAAATAGAAAAAAGAAATTAAATATTGAATATAACAGGAGTAATACTGTGTCAATTTTTGATACAAGTTAAACTTCTGTTTTTTGTGCTGAAAAAATAATAAGAATGGAGGAAAGGTAAAAATGAAGAAAAAGAACAAAGGAATAACATTAATAGCATTAGTAATCACAATAATAGTATTATTAATATTAGCAGGAGTGAGTATAGCAACATTAGGAGGAGATAATGGAATAATAGGAAGAGCAAGAAAGGCAAAGACAACGACAGAAGAAAAACAAGCAGAAGAAGAAGCAGTTTTATTGGTAAATGAATATGAAATGTATAAAAAAATGTGTGAAGCAGAGGGAAAAGAATCAGATGTAGAAGAATTTTTAGAAAAAAATTATAAAGATAAATATAAGGTAGAAGATGGAAAATATAAAATAGAAACAGAAAGTGGAGAAAATTTAGAAATAGATGATAAAGGAAATGTAAAATTAAATGATGAAGTTGTAAAAGCAAATAGTGTAGGTAGTATTACCATAAGTGGGCTAAAAGAAGTAGAAGTTGGAAGCAATATAACATTAACGGTAACTATTAACGAAAGTAATGCAATTTACAAAAGTATAGAATGGAAATGTGATAATAATAGTAAAGCAACAATAAGTCAAGGTGGCAGTAATTGCATAGTAACAGGTGCTGAAGAAGGAAGAGTAGTAATAACATGTAGTATAACGAATTATGATCAAACACAAGTGAGTCAAGAATATGAAATAGAGATAAAGGGAAAAAGTGTAAAAAGTATAACAATTACAGGAAATACAAGTGTTAATGTTGATTCGAATATAACACTAACGGCTACTATATCACCATCAGATGCTAAATATCAAAGCATAGAATGGAGTAGCAATAATACGGGAATAGCAACTGTTACTGAAAATGGAACAAGTTGTACAGTAAGTGGGAAGACAGCAGGAATGGCAACAATAACATGTACAATAATAAATAATAATGGTACGAATATTAGTAATACATATAATGTTACGGTTAATGCAGTTTTGCCAACATTAGCAAGTAAGGCAAAAGTAGGAGATTTTGTTAATTATGATGCTGGAAATTGGAGTTCTACTGTTTCATTACCATCATCAGCGTGGGGATTTGGAGGCTATACTGCTGGAAAAAGTAAAAATGAATGTATAACACCATATAGTAGTTATGCAAATACATATAGTGGAGGATGGAAAGTTATGTCTATAAGTGAAACGATAGTAACATTAGCTCATGTAGGAACGCCTGCAGCATATTATCATAGTAATACTAGTAATGGTGCATATACTTCAGTAACAAATTTAAATAATTTTTGTAGTAATAATTTTGTTAATAGTACATATGCAAGTTCAGCTAGATCTGCAACTCAAGATGATATTTGGAGTGGAAAATTAGGGGCTACAGGAAGTTATTATTGGTTAGCTTCAGCTTCAAGCGCCACTGCACTTGCGCGTTGTACTAATGGTGGAACTCTTCAGGGGTGGGATGCTTCTGTTAGAGCAGGTGTTCGTCCAATAGTTGTATTAAAAGCAGGAATAAAAACATCTGGAACAGCATCAAATGGATATGGACAAACAGGATGGGTTTTAGTAAATTAAGTAGGAGATAAAAAATAAAATAAAAAAAATTAGCAATTGGTATTGACAATTGCTAATTTTGGTTATAATATATAGTAAGTTAGCAATCAAATACAAAGAGTGCTAAAGAGGTGATAAAATTGCTAGATGATAGAAAGAAAAAAGTCTTGCAAGCAATTATAGAAGAATACATTAATACAGCAGAGCCTGTAAGTTCTGGAAGTTTAGTAAACAATTATGGATTAAATTTCAGTAGTGCTACAATAAGAAATGAAATGGCAGATTTAGAAAAAAGTGGATATCTTGACAAACCACACACATCAGCTGGAAGAGTTCCATCAGCAAAAGGATATAGACTATATGTAGATGAACTTCTAAGGGATAATGATATAAGTTTAGAAGAAATAAAATATATAAGCGAGAAATTAGAAACAAAAGTAAATGAAATAGAAGATTTAACAAAAATAACAGCAAATACTATATCAGAAATAACACATTATACAACTGTTTCTATAGGACCAAAAACAAATAAGCAATTAATAGAAGAAATTAAATTTATATTATTAGGTAGTAGAATGTTAATGGCAGTAATACTAACAGACACAGGACTAGTAAAAGAAACTATAATAAAATTTGATGAAGACATTACAGATAGACAAGTAGAAACATTAAACTATATGTTTAATAATAAATTAAAAGGTCAACCATTTGATAAAATAGATAGACCATTAGAAGAATTTTTATTTGATGAAATGACATATAGTGTAAATGTTATAAAACCGATAATAGAGCAAATAAAAAAAGTTTTGCAAGAAGATGAAAAAATATATTTAGAAGGAGCAAATAAAGCATTTGATTTGCCAGAATTTAACAGTTTAGAAGTAGCTAAAAATTTTATCAATGTACTAGATACAAAAGAATTAATAGCAGATATGTTAAATTCAGGATTTGCACAAGATATCAATGTATATATTGGTGAAGAAAACGAAAATGACAAATTAAAAGATTTTAGTATAGTTACATTTAAGCATAAAATAGGAGATAAAGATTTGGGGACAATAGGAATAATAGGTCCAAAAAGAATGGATTATTCAAAAGTAATTTCAGTAATGAAATATATAAGTAAAAAACTAAATGATAATAATCAAAACAATTAAAATATAAAAAAGAAAGGAGAAAGAAAATGTCAAAAGAAAAAAATAATGAAGAAGTAGAAAATTTGAAGAATGAACAACAAGAAAAAAATCAGGAAGTAGACCAAGAAAAAACAAACAATGAAATGGTACCAAAACAAGATTATGATGAATTAGAAGATAGATATAAAAGAGTACATGCAGAGTTTGAAAATTACAAAAAAAGAAGTCAGAAAGAAAGAGAATCATTATATGGTTCAGTATTATCAGATGTAATAGAAGCAATACTCCCAGTTGTAGACAATTTAGAAAATGCAGCTAAAGTTGAAACAAAAGATGAAAATTACAAGCAAGGTGTAGAAATGGTTTTAAAACAATTTCAAGATGTATTAAAAGCAAAAGGAGTAGAAGAAATAAAAACAGTAGGAGAGCAATTTGACCCAAGCATACATGAAGCAGTAAGTAGTATACAAGATGAAAATTTAGGAGAAAAGGAAGTTGCTCAAGAATATAGAAAAGGTTATAAAATAGGAAGTAAAGTAATACGTCATGCAATGGTAGTAGTGGCAAATTAAAAATTTAATAAAAAAGTTAAAAAAGTAAGCAATCAAAAAATAGCATTATAAATATTATTGCTATAAAAAAATAAGATTGCAGGAATTATATAAATAAAAGAAAGGAAGTAATTAAAAATGGGTAAAATTATAGGAATTGACTTAGGAACAACAAATTCATGTGTATCAGTTATGGAAGGAGGAGAGCCTGTTGTAATACCAAATGCAGAAGGTAACAGAACAACTCCATCAGTAGTTGCATTTTCAAAAAATGGTGAAAGATTAGTTGGTCAAATAGCAAAACGTCAAGCAGTTACAAATCCAGATAATACTGTAATATCAATAAAAAGAAAAATGGGAACAAATGAAAAAGTTGATATAGAAGGAGATAAATTTACACCACAAGAAATATCAGCAATGATATTACAAAAATTAAAAGCTGATGCAGAAAATTATTTAGGCCAAAAGGTAACACAAGCTGTTATAACAGTACCAGCATATTTTAGTGATAGTCAAAGACAAGCAACAAAAGATGCAGGTAAAATAGCAGGTCTTGAAGTTTTAAGAATTATAAATGAACCAACAGCAGCAGCATTAGCATATGGAATGGATAAAGAACAAGATCAAAAAATATTAATTTATGATTTAGGTGGAGGAACATTTGATGTTTCAATTCTAGATATTGGAGATGGAGTATTTGAAGTTTTAGCTACAAATGGTAATACACATTTAGGTGGAGATGACTTTGATGAAGCAATTATCAATTATTTAGTAGATGAATTTAAAAAATCAAATGGAATAGACTTAAAACAAGATAAAATGGCAATGCAAAGATTAAAAGAAGCAGCAGAAAAGGCAAAAATAGAACTTTCAGGAGTGCAACAAACTCAAATAAATTTACCATTTATAACAGCAGATAGTACAGGTCCTAAACATTTAGATATTACATTAACAAGAGCTAAATTTGAAGAGTTGATACATGACTTAGTAGAATCAACAGTAACACCAGTTAATAATGCTTTAAAAGATGCTGGATTATCAGTAAATGATATACACAAAGTATTATTAGTAGGAGGTTCTACAAGAGTACCTGCAGTTCAAGAATTAGTAAAAAGATTAATAGGAAAAGAACCAGATAAAGGAATAAATCCAGATGAATGTGTTGCAATAGGAGCAGCTATTCAAGGAGGAGTGCTTTCAGGTGATGTAAAAGACTTAGTATTACTAGATGTAACACCATTATCATTAGGTATTGAAACATATGGAGGAGTATTTACAAAATTAATAGAAAGAAATACAACAATACCAACTAAAAAATCACAAATATTTTCTACAGCAGCAGATGGTCAAACAAGTGTAGAAGTACATGTATTACAAGGGGAAAGAGAAATGGCTGCATATAATAAAACATTAGGAAGATTCCAATTAACAGGAATACCTGCAGCACCAAGAGGAGTTCCACAAATCGAAGTAACATTTGATATAGATGCAAATGGTATAGTACATGTATCTGCAAAAGATATGGCTACAGGAAATGAGCAAAATGTTTCAATAACAGCTTCAACAAATTTAACTGATGAAGATATTGATAAAGCTGTTAAAGATGCGGAAGCACATGCAGAAGAAGATAAAAAGAAGAAAGATGAAATTGAAGTTAGAAATAATGCGGAAAGTTTAGTATATAATAGCGAAAAAACATTAACAGACTTAGGTGATAAAATAAGCGGAGAAGAAAAAGCAAAAATTGAAGAAGAAATTGAAGCTACTAAGAAAGCATTAGAAGGAACAGATACAGAAAAAATAAAAGAAGCAACAGAAAAATTAACAAAAGTATTTTATGAAATGTCAGAACAATTATATAAATCTGCAAATCCAGGTGCACAAGCAGGTGAAAATGCTACTGCATCAGAAGAAAATCAAGATGCAGGAAATAATGGAAATGTTTATGATGCTGATTATAAAGTAGAAGATGATAACAACAATAATAATTAAAAAATCATATAATAAAAAGCAGTATGCGAGGTTGGAAATATTAAATAAAATCCAACCTCAAACTTTAGTAATATGACTAAAATAAAAAAGTAAACCAAAATACAAAGTTGGAGAATATGCAAATATTAGATTTTTTAAGAAAATCTTAATTCAGTTTTTTTATAGGAGGAAAAAATGGCAGGCAAAAGAGATTATTATGAGGTATTAGGTGTAAATAAAAATGCAACAGATGAAGAATTAAAAAAGGCATATCGTAAACTTGCAAAAAAATATCATCCAGATGCTAATCCAGATAATAAAAAAGAAGCAGAAGCAAAATTTAAGGAAGTAAATGAAGCTTATGAAACTCTATCTGATCCACAAAAAAGAAAAATGTATGACCAATTTGGACCAGACGGTCCACAAGGATTTGGAGGAGCAGGAGGACCATTTGGGGGTCAAGGTGGTTACTATTCATATTCATCATCAGGATTTGATGGATTTAGTGATTTTGGAGATTTAGGAGATATCTTTTCATCATTTTTTGGAGGAGGCTTTGGAGGAAGATCTGCAAGTGGCAGACAATCACAAGGTCCAAGAAAAGGTGCTGACCTAAATTTGAATATAGATATAACTTTTGAAGAAGCATATTTAGGTGTAGAAAAAGAAATATCAATCAATAGAAATGAAGTATGTTCTACATGTAAAGGAACAGGCGCAAAACCAGGTACAACAGTTACAAAATGTACAGTATGTAATGGTACGGGTCAGGTTAGACAAGTTCAAAATACAATATTAGGTCAGATGCAGACAACAAGAACTTGTACTAATTGTCATGGGACAGGAGAAGTTATAAAAGAAGTATGTGAGACTTGTAGAGGAAAAGGAAAAATTCGTAAACAAACTAAGATAAAAGTAAAAATACCAGCTGGAATAGATGATAATCAAACAGTAGTATTAAGAGGAGAAGGAGAACCAGGAGAAAAAGGTGGTACAAGAGGAGATTTATACATAACTGTAAGAATAAAAAGAAATAGTATATTTACAAGAAAAGGGAATGCTGTGCTTTGTGAAATTCCAATTACAATAACTCAAGCAACTTTAGGTGCAGAGTTAGAAATTCCAATGGTAGATGGAAGTAAAGAAAAATATAAAATACCTGAAGCAACGCAAACAGGAACTAAATTTACAATAAGAAATAAAGGATTTAAATCATTAAATTCAAATGCTCAAGGAGATTTTATATTTACTGTAATAGTTCAAACTCCAAAAAGGTTATCTAAAGAACAAAGAGATTTATTAATGCAATTGGCAAAAACAATGAATGAACAGCCTCCAGTAAAAAAGAGAGGATTGTTTGGATAAAAAAATTATTTGTATTTATATTTATATTTATATTTATATTTATATTTATATTTAATGGCTAACTGGTAACATTTATTGTTACAATTTACAGCTAATATTATTTATTTTTATGCTGTGAATTGTAACAATTTATTATTTAAATGGAAAAATTATATTTTATTTTACTTGATTTTTTTATTAAATTATACTATACTATAATTGATTTGCCAACATAGCTTAGTAGGTAGAGCACTGGATTCGTAACCCAGAGGTCAGCAGTTCGATTCTGCTTGTTGGCTCCATTGACGAATCTGTTCGAACTTTTTAGAACAGATAGATATGAAAATCAATCAGTAAACTGGTTGATTTTTTCTTTTGCAAAAAATCATCCTAAATCTATAATGAAAGGATGGTGTTTGATATGAAGATAATTAAGCAAGAACTACAATTTGAAGAAAGTCTAAAGCAAAGGCTTGAATTTATATGTGAGTTTTCAAA
>CANRBL010000051.1 GCA_947628835.1 uncultured Clostridia bacterium
AGTGGAGAAAAATAACATATATATAACAAAAAAAGTTAAGTATTTGCAAGATTTTTAGAGTTTTGCAAATGACTATTGATACTATACAAAGGAGAATAAATATGAAAAATGAAGTATTTGATTTTTACGATAAAACCAGTTTGAAATCTTATAACTTAAATTCAAGTATGAGATATCAATTAAATATGTTAGATAGCCTTGATGTATATACAAGAAAACATTGTGAAAATGTTGCCAGTATCACTTGTAGGTTATGTGAATATTTACACTGTTCAGAAAATTTTACAAAATACTGTACAATTTGTGCATATTTACACGACATAGGAAAAATGTTTATTCCGCAAAAAGTTCTTCAAAAGCCTGGTAAATTAACTGATGAAGAATACGAAATTATGAAAACTCATACTACCATAGGTTATAATATGTGTATGAAAGATTTACAATTACGACCTTATGCTAATGGTGCTTTATATCATCATGAAGCATTAAACGGTAGTGGTTATCCAAATGGTGTTACAAAAAAAGATATCCCTTATGAAGGTCAAATAATTCGAGTTGCCGATGAGTATGATGCTATTGTTAGCAAACGTCAATATAAATCACATGTTGGAATCTCTGATACTTTAAAAATTCTCATCGAAAATACAAAACCCGCTTCAGCTTTATCTACATTAAGTGAAAGTGCTAGAATGGGTAAAACAAATCCTTTAATTGTTAAAAAATTATTTAAAGTTGTTATTGATGATATTGAATACGAAATAAGTCGTACTTTAAGCTACATAGATGAACTTAAAGATAATATTAAAAGATTTGAACAAATTGAAAAATATTATAATAAAATGAAATTTGCTAAAGATGAAAAAAAGAGAAATTATTATTATCAAGGCATTATTCAATTACTTGTAGAAGACGAAACATTTGATAAAATTTTTGACATATATGATGATTATAAAGAAGCATATATTAATCGAAAAAAAATAATTGATAATTTATATAATGAAATCAAAAAAATAAAGAAATTGAAAATTTAAAAATTTTCAATTTCTCTATTTTTTATATAATAATTCTTCAATTCTTTTATTATATTTTATATTTACTTACATCAACCATTTTTTTATTTGATAATGGAGTTTTTAAATAAAACTTTTTATCTTTATATATTATAAATACATGCCAATGTATTCTATTGTTCACATTTGTTTTATTTAATTTTTGTTTGTTTTTTTCCATAAAATCTATAGGAACTAATAATAAATTTTGTTCTGAACCACATCCAAAGGCTATATATTTTTTTGCATATTCAGAAACATTTTTATAACAATTTTGATGATATGCAAACCAATATTCATCATAATTTTTTTCTACATTTTTTTTGGCATTAGTAATAACAATTCCATATTGCTTATTTTCATTTTCATATAAATTTTTTGTTTTTCCTTGTTTTTTATGTAATTTTATTTTTTCTTTATTTTCTATTTTTATAATACATTTATCATAAAAATTTATTGCCGTGACCCTTTTTTTATCAATATTTTTTTCTGAAGAAATAATTAATTTATTACTATCTTTTATTTGTTTATTATTTTCTATTGGAAATAATAAATGTACAATTTCATCTACGTTAACATTATCTTCTGATTTAAACATTGCAATAATTTGTTTATCTAAAATTTCATTTCTTTTTTTAGCTAATAATAATAAACTTTCTATTCCTATTTGAACTGTATTCCACTTATATTGAGAACCTCTAATAATACTTTGAGCTGTTTTTGAATCAACTCTCCCTAAAACTAATATTACATATGAATTATCTTTTGATATTTCCCCTTTTTCAATTAAATCTTCTTTATATCCATGTATTTTTTCTAATTTTATAGGAAATAAATCTGTAACTTTTGATTCTACTACAAAATCAACTCCTTCTTTACTTTTCCAAATTCCATCAAATCCATTTTTTCCTTTAACTCCCTTATATCTACCAAATATTACATCAAATCCAATTCTTTTTCCTAATTCATTTACTAAATCTTGAAATACATATCCATTCTCTTCAAATTTATCTTGTATGCATTCATTTACATATTTTTCTATTTGACTTATAGGAATAATGCTAAAAAGTTTTCTTAATTCCTCTTTTTTCTTTTCCTCATCAAAATTTGCTGTCCATGATAAAATTTGTTTTATATGCTTTTCTTTAAAATGTTTATTATAATACCATAATTCTTCCAACTCGCCCATTTTTAAACTCCTCCTAATTTCATTTTTACATATATTTCCTTTTGTCTTAACATTCTTTTTTCTTCTAATTCTTTCATTGCCTTGAAATATATTTCTTGATTTTCTATTATTTTTTCTCTTATTTCTTTTTGTTCTTCTTTATCTAAATTTGGTATTGGGATATTTTCTAAATCTTCTGGATTTATTATTGATATACTTGTACCTCTTTGTATTGATTTTATAATTTTATTTCCTTCTGGACTTTTTAAATATTCTTTTAGCACATATGCATCATATTTTCCTTCTGTTCTTATAATCATTAAATTACCAGATATTATACTTTTTGGTAAATTACTTACTATGCCTATTTTAAAACTTGTACCTTTCATAGTTATAATTAAGTCATTTTCCTTTACTTCGCATTTTTCTATCCAACGACTCTTGGGTTGTATTAAACTTTCTTCTTTTACTTCTATTTTATCGTTTTCTTGATTTATATCACCTGCTGTAATATAGTAATGTGTTTTTCCTTCTTTTTTGGCTTCTTCATATGTTTCTTTAGATATTTGTATGCCTCTTATTACTGTTGCTACATCTTTTAATTTAAGTTGTTCTACATCACTTTTTTCTTGAATTTCATTTTTATATTTATTCCATATGTATAAAGAATAATCATAATTTTGCATTTCTTCATTAGTTAAAAATATAGATATATTATTTTTTTCCAATCTATTGTTATATAATTCTACAATATTTTTTATATGTTCTTCTGTTACAATATATTTTCCATTTTCCTTTATATAAAAATTACTTGCATCTATAAATTGAATTATATTTTTTCTACTTTTTTCTTTTCTTTTATTTATAATTAATATATTTACTTGTGCCATAGTGTACTCATACATTCTTTCTGGTAATGTAATTACTGCTTCTATTAAATCTTGATTTATCAAAGAACTTCTTATGTATCTATCGTTTCCTACTCTAAATAATGTACTATTTGGTACAACTATAAATGCTTTTCCAAAAACAGTTAATTTGTGTAATATTCTTTGTATTGCAAAATAATCTAAATATCTATTCGGCATACCATATTCAAATTCATAAGTCATATTGTCAAATTGTTTAATGTCCACTTTTTCTAATAATGGAATTTCACTTACTATTAAATCATATCTCTCTGTTTCATATCTACTGTACTCTGTTATACTGTTTTTACATCTTACTTTCCAATTTAATTCATCATCTATATATAAATTTATTATTGCAAAAAACAATTCATTAACATTTATATCATTTCCTATTAATTCCACTTTTTTATGATTTTTTATTATGGATTTCGCTAAATCCGCTCTTCCAACAAACATATCTAAAAATTTGTTAAATTTTAAATCTTTAGTAATTTCTGCTATAATATTTTGAACATTTTCACTCGTTTGTGTATTATAATTTATTTCTGAAAATAAATTTTTTATAAATTTACTGTCCTCTTTTATCATTAATATTGTATTTATTATGTCAGCAATTCTTTTTGCTCCTATTTTTATAGATTGCATAGTAACTTCTCTTATAACTTGTCCTAAAAAATCTATATTTCTCTGTTCACAATATTGATGTAAAGTTTCTTCTCTCTCTATCAAATTATACATTAATTGTTGTAACTTTTTTTCATCTCTAACATCTTCTAATTCATTAAATACAATTTTTTCTATTTCTTTATGTTTGTCAACTATTTTTTTTATTAAACATATAATAGCTCTTAATTTTATACTTACACCATATCTATTAAAATACTCTATCATAAGTTCTTCAGTAGTTAAATTTTTTTTACTCATTATTAATTCCTCTCTTACTCTATTTTTTAAGCATATTTGTATATAATTTTATTATACTAAAAAATTATATGAATTAATTTTTTTTATAACCTACTTTTTATTATACTTTATTTGTTTCATATTGTCAACATATTTTTTTAATTTTTTCAATAACCTAATTTTTATTACGCTACAATTCACAGCTAATATTAATTATCAACAAAACAAGTAACCATATAATTTTTAAATGAGTTCTACCTACATATATAATGCTAGCAATATAGTTTAGTTCGTTTCAATATAAAAAGCGAGCCTAAGATTTTTCTAACGCATAACTTATCCGTAATTCGTTTACACTCATACGGCTAAGAAATCTATCAAATGCAAATTTTAAGAAAATCTTAGGCCCACATAATTATACTCTTGCTTCTATCTTTATACAATCTAAAACTTTTTTTGCTGACTCTTCTGCATTTTTACAATCAGTTACATCTATTATTTCTGTATTATCATATGTATTATAATATCCTGAATCTTCTTGCAATTTATCTCTTTTTACAATTGTTTCTTCTATTTCTTTTTTACTTACTCTATTTTTGTATTGATTATATTTTCTTCTTGTTCTTTCTTCTAAACTTGCAGTTATAAAAAAATGATAATCTAAATCAGGATATATTTTCATAGTATCTCTTCCAGAAAAAACAATATTATTTTTTTCTTTTAACTTGTCAATTATATTTTTTACAAATATATATGCTTCTTTATTGTCAGCTATATTTGATATTTTAGAAACTGCTAAAGAATTTTCATTCGATTGAAGTTTTTCCTCTTCTATTTTTTCATTTCCACAATAAACTACAGTTTCATTATTCTCTATTTTAACATTAATTTTAAATTTCTCTATTAATTTTTTAATATTTAACTCTGATTTATTTATTTCAATTTTACTTTCTAAAATTTTATACACTACTGCCCTATAAACATTTCCTGCATGTAAAATTACAGAATTGGGTATATATTTTAGTAATTCCTTACATAATGATGTTTTTCCTGTTCCAACCAACCCTTCTATTCCAATTACTATATTTTCAGATTTCATAATTGCCCCCTAAATAACATTATATCTTTTCTAATTTATTGTATAATATTTTACTAAAAAAGACAATACTAAAACTTTATTCTTGCTTAGTTACAGGTTAATGATTTTAAAAGGATAAATTTCTAAAAACATTTTTATATAAAACTATTAACTTGTAACTAATTTATGTTACAAAATTATTATGAAAAAATTTTTTATATTTTTTTTCAAAATTGTATATTAAATTTATTTTTTGGTCAGAATATTTATATGAAATGGAGGTGCTGCTTTATGTCAAATAAAAATAATAACAACAACTCAAACAATAATAATAAAAATAATAATAACAACAACAATAATAATAACAATAATAATAACAGAAATAATGAAAAACAAAACAATAACAACAATTAATTAAATTATTATGTTATAAAACTCAGTAAATAGATAATATTACATATTTATTTACCGAGTTTTATTATATGTTATATGATTATGGTTTTAGATAACTATATTACTAACAACATTATTCTGTACATATATTTTTGCAAAAAGATATATAATTTAAGTAATAAAATTTAAATTATTTAATAAATTTTAAACGGTATCATCATTTTCTATCCAATTACTAACTTGTTCAATTCTATATTTTTCTTTATTATCCCTCATTACCACCTGTTCTATACCAGCATTTATTATCATTCTTTTACATAGAGTACAAGGATAATTGTCTGTTATATATTCACCATTTCTTTTATTTATTCCAACTAAATATAATGTTGAACCAATCATATCTTTTCTTTTTGCACTTATGATTGCATTTTGCTCACTATGTACACTTCTACAAAGTTCGTACCCTGTTCCACTTTGTGTTTTATTTATTTGCCTTCTACAATATCCCAAATCAATACAGTTTTTTCTTCCTCGTGGTGCTCCCGTATATCCAGTAGAAATTATTTCATCATTTTTTACAATAACACTTCCATAATTATTTCTTAAACATGTTCCTCTTTCTGATACAACTTCTGCTATATCTAAATAATAATTTGTTTTATCTATTCTATCCATTTTTTCAAAATCCTTCCTCAAGATATATTATTTCTATATAAAAGGTTACAATATGAAGTTGAATACTTTTTCTGTTTACATTTACTCTAATTTATTGCAAATATTTCTTTAAAAATTTTCCTGTATAACTTCTATCATTTTTGCAAATTTGTTCAGGTGTTCCTACTGCTACAACCTCTCCTCCTCCATCTCCACCTTCTGGACCAAGGTCTATTATATGATCACATGTTTTTATTAAATCTAAGTTATGTTCTATTACTATAATTGTATTACCTGTATCTACTAATCTATGTAATATATCTACTAATCTATGTACATCTGCAATATGTAATCCTGTAGTTGGTTCATCTAATATATACAAAGTTTTTCCTGTTGCTCTTTTTGAAAGTTCTGTTGCTAATTTCACACGCTGTGCTTCTCCTCCTGATAATGTTGTTGACGGTTGACCTAATTTTATATATCCTAAACCTACATCATACAAAGTTTGCATTTTTGGTTTTATTTTAGGTATTTTATCAAAAAATTCTAAAGCTTCCTCTACTGTCATATCTAATACATCAGCAATTGTTTTTCCTTTATATTTTACTTCTAATGTTTCTCTATTATATCTTTTTCCTTTACATACTTCACATGGTACATACACATCTGGCAAAAAATGCATTTCGATTCTATGTACTCCATCTCCATTACACGCTTCACATCTTCCTCCTGGTACATTAAAACTAAATCTTCCTTTTTCATATCCTCTTATTTTTGCTTCATTTGTAGATGCAAATATATCTCTTATTAAATCAAATACACCTGTATATGTTGCTGGATTAGAACGAGGCGTTCTTCCAATTGGAGATTGGTCAATATTTATAATTTTATCAATATTATTTAATCCTTTTACAGCTTTGCATTTTCCTGGCTTTTCATTTGCTCCATTTAGCTCTTTTGCAATTGTTTTATATAATACTTCATTTACTAATGTACTTTTTCCTGAACCAGATACTCCTGTAACGCAATTAAATACTCCTAATGGAAATTTTACACTTATATTTTTTAAGTTATTTTCTGTTGCTCCTTGTACTTCTATTGCTTTACTTTTCACAATTTTTCTTCTTGTTTTTGGCACTTCTATTTTCTTTCTTCCACTTAAATAATCTCCTGTAGCTGAACCACGCACTTGTTTTATTTCTTCTGCTGTTCCTTGTGCCATAACTTTTCCTCCATGTACTCCAGCACCTGGTCCTATATCTATAATTTGGTCAGCAGCATACATTGTATCTTCATCATGTTCTACTACTAATAATGAATTTCCTAAATCTCTTAATTTTTTTAATGTCATAAGTAATTTATCATTGTCTCTTTGATGTAAGCCTATACTTGGCTCATCTAAAATATATAATACTCCTGTTAGACCTGAACCTATCTGAGTTGCTAATCTAATACGCTGTGCTTCTCCTCCTGATAGTGTTCCAGCACTTCTAGAAAGTGTTAAATATTCTAGGCCAACATCTATTAAAAATTGTAATCTTTGGTCTATTTCTTTTAAAATTAATTCCGCTATTAATGCTTGATTTCTTTCTAATTTTAATTCATTTAAAAATTTTTTCATTTTACTTATAGGCATTTCTGTTAATTCATTAATATTTTTTTCTCCTATTTTTATAGATAGAATTTCTTTCTTTAATCTTGCTCCATTGCATGTTGGACAATGTGAATTACTCATATACATTTCATAAAAATCTCTCATTCCTTGTGATTTTGTTTCACTATGTCTCCTGTCTAAGGTTGGTAATACTCCTTCAAATGGTGCAGTAAATTTTCTTACTCCTGCTACAGATTCATATTCAAAATCAATTTTTTCATTTCCTGTTCCATAAAGTATCTTTTCTAAAAATTCTCTTGGTAATTTGTTTATAGGCTTCTTGATATCTACTCCATAATGTTTTCCAATACTTTCAAAGTACATTTTTGCCATAGTTTCGCCTTTTTTCATAGTGCTTGCGCCAAATGCTTTTACTCCATCATATAACGTTTTTGTTTTGTCTGGTATTATTAGATCTTCGTCCATCTTCATTAAATATCCTATTCCCATACATTCAGGACACGCACCATATGGATTATTAAATGAAAACATTCTTGGTGTTAATTCTGGAAAACTAAAACCACATTCTGGACATGCATAGTTACAACTATATAAAATTTCTTGTGATTTTTTTGTTCCTCTATCCATTATCTCTACTTTTACTAAATTATCCGCATACTTTAACGCTGTTTCTACTGATTCTGTTAGTCTGCTTTGTATATCTTCTCTTATAACTAATCTATCTACTATTAAATCTATATTGTGCTTTTTCTTTCTATCTATTTCAATATCATCTGTTAATTCATATACTTCTCCATCTATTTTTACTCTTACAAAACCTTCTTTTTGTAATTCATTTAATTGTTTTGTGTATTCCCCTTTTCTTCCTCTTACTATTGGTGCTAATATTTGTATTCTTGTATCTTTTTCTATTTTTAATATATTGTCTATAATTTGATCTATCGTTTGTTTCTCTATTTTTTTTCCACAATTTGGACAATATGGTATTCCTATTCGTGCATATAATAAACGTATATAATCATATATTTCTGTTACTGTTCCTACTGTTGAACGAGGATTTTTTGATGTGGTTTTTTGGTCTATTGATATTGCAGGTGATAATCCATCTATTGATTCTACATTTGGTTTTTCCATTATTCCTAAAAATTGCCTTGCATATGATGATAAGCTTTCTACATATCTTCTTTGGCCTTCTGCATATAATGTATCAAATGCTAATGATGATTTCCCTGAACCTGATAGCCCCGTTATTACTACTAATTTATCTCTCGGTATCTCTAAATTTATATTTTTTAAATTATGTTCTTTTGCACCTTTTATAACTATTTTATCATTCATCTGATTTCCCCCATAATTTATAATATGTTCTATTATTATACATTAATTTTCAATAAATTACAATGGATTTTATGAAACCTTCCTTAATACAACCTTACTATTTTCTCTAAGTTCTTTTGCATGTTTTATTGATGTTTCTGTTATTTCTCCAGTAGATATTCTTGCAATTTCCTCTACTATTTCATCTTCTTGCAAAATTTTTACATTTGTTCTGGTTTTAGAATTATATATTCCTTTTGAAATATATAAATTATTATCTGCACTTGCTGCAACTACTGCTAAATGAGTAATTACTAAAATTTGATGATTTTGAGCTATTTTTTTCATTTTTTCACTAACTGATTTTGCAGCTTTTCCACTTATTCCTGTATCAATTTCATCAAATACTACAACATCAATTTCGTCAGAATTTGCAAGTACGCTTTTTACTGCTAGCATTATTCTTGACATTTCTCCACCTGATGCAATTTTAGATAATTCGTGTTGCTCTTCCCCTATATTAGTTTTTATATATATTTCTACTTCATCTTTTCCACTTTCAAAATATTGATTTTCATTAAATTTAACTTGTACATTTACTGTTGCATTTTTCATCTCTAATTCTTGTAATTCTTCATTTATTAAATTTGATAAAATTTGAACAAATTTATTTCTTATCTCATTAATTTTTATTGCTTTATTTAACATTTCTCCTTCAATTAATTTTAATTGATTTTTTAGTTTATTATTATATTCTTCTAAATTTTCTATGACTTCAATTTCTTTTTGTATGTTATTACCATATTCTAGTATTTCTTGTACTGTATTTCCGTATTTTTTCTTTAACGAATTTATTAAGTGTAGTCTACTCTCTACTTCTTCTCTTTCCTCTTCATCAAAATATATATCTTCTTTATATGAGCATATATCTCTTGAAAGTTCTTGTAATTCATAATATATGTTTTTTAAATTGCTGTTTGTTGTTTCATATTTTTCATCTATTATCTCTATTTTCTCTAATGACCTTATTGCTTTTCCTATATTGTCAATACAATTTTCTCCTATTGATATATCTGCCTCATTTAGATTTATTGATATTTTTTCTGAATTAAGAATTAATTTTCTTCTTTCTTCTAATTCTACTTCTTCATTTTCTTTTAAGTTAGCATTTTCAATTTCTTTTAATTGATATTTTAATAAATCTAATTTTCGTTGTTTTTCTTTTTCATCTCCATAATTTTCTTTTAATTTTTTTGCTATTTCTATATATTGTATATACTGTTCTTTATATTGTTCTTTTATCCCTTTTATCTCTTTTCCTATAAAATTATCTAAATATTTTAAATGTAATTTGCTATCTAGTAAATTTTGATTATCATTTTGTGCATGAATATCTATAATATTTTTCATAAATTCTTTTAATTCTGAAACTGTTACCATTCTTCCATTTATCTTACATAAGTTTCTTCCATTTGAATATATTTCTCTTGAAACTATTATATTTCCATCTACTGAATATTGACTTTCCGGTTTATATATACACACTTCTACTAAAGAATAATTTTCTCCTGTCCTTATTTTTTCCTTTGAAAACCTTCCTCCTGAAATTATTTCTAGTGAATCTATTATTAATGTTTTTCCAGCTCCTGTTTCTCCAGTTAATACATTAAGACCTTCACTTAAATTTATCTCTAAATCATCTATAATTCCTATATTTTTTATATGTAAATTTGTTATCATAAATAACCTCCATTATAGTAGAATTTTTGTTCGCTATCATTATAATTTCTTTTTACTATTTTGTCAATACTTTTCCAAACATTTTTTCTCATATATGATTAATTTATGATATAGTTTGAAAGAAAAATTTATATAAATAAAACCAAAACAAGGAAAAAAGGCATAGTTCCCCCTTACCCCCAGAA
>CANRBL010000052.1 GCA_947628835.1 uncultured Clostridia bacterium
TTCCAAAATGAAGTAATAAATATCCAAGAATTAAAGCAATATACAAATCCATTAAATGAAGATATTGCAAGATTAGAGCGAGAACTAAAACTAATTACATCAGAGATAAAAGAAAAAGATGTATTAGAAAAAGAACTAACAAAAACAATTAGTACAGTTGATGATATACTTAATAATGAAACAATAACAAATGCAATGCTAAAAACAATTATAGATGTTATTGAAGTAGATTCAGATAGCAATGTAGAAGTAAGGCTTAAATTATTAAATGAAATAGGATCGCTACCAGCTGTAATTACAAATTTTAATGAAATACAAGAAAATAATAAGCAAGAAGCGGAGAACAAACAAAGTGCAAATACTCCAAAAACAACGAAAAATAAGAAAAACACAACTGCTCTTGAAAGTAACATCAGTACACAAAGATGTTTCTGAGCGTTTAATAAAAATTAATCCATCACTAGCAAAAGAGGTAAGAATAATATTAGATGAAAATAAAGCAGAAAGACATATAAGAGGGGGATTAGCAACAAAAGAAAAGTATGAAAAAATAAGAATAAAAATATAAAAAAGGGGCGCTAAATAATATTTTAGCGTCCATAAAATCAGAATAAATTATAAGTTTTGATAGTTATTATTTTAATTCAACAATGGTTACACCTGCTGAACCTTCTCCGAATGTTCCAACTCTAAAAGATTTAACATGTGGGTGATTTTTCAAGTAATTGTGAATACCTTTTCTTAAAGCACCAGTACCCATACCATGTATAATGTGAGCTGTAGAAAAAGAGGAAAGAACACAATCATCTAAATATTTATCAATAATAGGAGTAGCTTCATCAACTGTAAGACCAATAACATTAATTTCAGAAGCAATATTTTTTGATTTTTTGGTAGAATGAGAAAGAGTAGAAACATCAGATTTTTTTTGATGATTTTGTTTAGGTAAAGAAATATTATTTACATTAACATTTAATTTCATACTACCAATTTGAACTTGTACTTCATTTGATTTGTTAGGATAAGATAAAATTATACCATTTTGATTAAGGTGTGTAATAAAAACATTTTGATTAGGTTTTATATCTTCTTTTTTTATTATATCATTTTGTTTAGATAAATTATTAGAACTTTCTATAGAAATATTTTTTATAGAAGTATTTAAATTTTTTTGTAATAAATGTAATTTAGAAGTATCAGTTACTGTATTTAATTGTTTTAATGTTTCAGAAGCCTGTTCTTTTGCATTTAGCAATATTTTTCTTGCTTCAATTTTAGCTGAATTAATAATATTTTCTTCTTGCTTTTTTAGTTCAGAATTATCTTTTTCAAGATTATGTTTTAAGATATTTATTTCATCTAATTTTTTATGAATTTCATCTTTTTCTTTTTCAATATTACTTTTATCATCATATATTGTTTTTAGTAATTCTTCAAAACTAAATTCATTACTATTTACAAATTCTTTAGCTCTATTAATAATATTTTCATCTAAACCAAGTCTTTGACTAATAGCAAAGGCATTACTTTTACCAGGAATACCGACTAAAAGTTTGTAAGTTGGTTTTAAGTTTTCAATATCAAATTCAACGCTAGCATTATAAAAACCATTAGTAAGTAAAGCATATTTTTTCAATTCTTGATAATGAGTAGTTGCAATTGTTAAACAATGTAAATTATTAAAATGTTCTAAAATACTAATTGCCAAATTAGCGCCTTCAAGAGGGTCAGTTCCAGAGCCCAATTCATCAACTAAAATTAAACTATTTGCAGTAGCTTCTTTTACTATGTTAGAAATATTTAAAATATGTGATGAAAAAGTGCTTAAAGACTCGGCAATACTTTGGTCATCACCAATATCTGCAAAGATATTGTCGAACACATAAATAGAAGAATGTTCATTAGCGGGAATATTTAAACCACTACAAGCCATACAACTAAGAAGACCTACAGTTTTTAATGTTACAGTTTTACCACCAGTATTTGGACCTGTTATTACTAATGTTGAATAATTATTTCCAAGAGAAACAGAAATAGGAACTACCAGATTTTTATCTATTAAAGGATGACGAGCATCAATTAGATTAATATATTTTTCGGTATTAATTATAGGAGTAATTCCATTAATAGCAATTGAATATTTAGATTTAGAAAAAATAAAATCTAAATTTCCAATAATATCAACATCAGAAATTAATTCATTTGTATAAGGGTGTAGCATTAAAGTTAAATCAAGAAGAATTTTTTCAATTTCAATATTTTCTTCAACTTTTAAATTATTAATTTCATTATTTAATTCAAAAACAGAAATTGGTTCAATAAATACTGTAGAACCACTACTAGACATATCATGTACAAAACCTTTTATCATACTTCGATATTCTTCTTTAACAGGAATAACATACCTGTCATTTCTTATAGTTACAATATTTTCTTGAATATATTTAGAATATCTACTAGAATGAATTAAAGAATTTAATTTAGACTTTATATCCTGCTCTAAATGACGTAGAGTTCTACGAATATTATTTAAATTGTTAGAAGCTGTGTCTGCAATAGTATTTTCATCTATGATGCATTTAAATATTTTTTCAGTTATACCAGTATTTGAATATAATTTAGAAAAATATACATCCAATATTGGATATTCAGTATTATTAATAAATTCTGAATAAAAATATTCTTTTAATTCATTTGCATTTTTTAAAATGTTTGCAATATCTAAAAGAGCTTTAGCTGAAATAGCAACAGAACTTTCAATTTTTTTTAAGTAAATATTAACATTTGCAATATCATAAATAGGTGGAATACTGTTTTTATAAATTAAGCGAACACCTTCATCTGTTTCATTTAAAAGTTTTTGCACAATTTGTTTATTATTTGATGGAAGTAAATTATGTGCTTTTTCTTTACCAATATATGTTTGACAATATGTTTCTAATAATTCTAATATTTTATTGTATTCTAATTTTTTTAAGTAATGTTTTGTCATAGTTCTCTCCTCTTATTTTATTTAATAATTATTATACCACAGAATATTATTGTTAACAATAACCATAAAAATAATAAAAATATTAAAAAATTATTGACATTTCCATTATATGGTATTATAATATCAATGTTACAAGAAGAAGTTAGCACTTCTCACCTTATCTAAGAAGAAAGAAAAAGGTTGAAATATAAAAAAATTATTAAAAGATTTTTTTGTGTGTAATTGACTTGTAACAAAAAGTCAATTTTTTTATTGCATATAGTATATGAAATAAAAAATTGTAGAAATAAATTTAAAATACTTTTAGAAAAAAATAAATTGTATTTATGGAGGTGTTTTATATAAAACAAGAATTACCAATAAACAGGCAGATAAGAGCGAAAGAAGTTCAATTAATTACAGAAACAGGAGAAAAGATAGGAATTGTTTCAATAAATGAAGCATTAGCAAAAGCAGAAGAAAAGGACCTAGACTTAGTATTAGTTTCTCCAAACGCAAATCCGCCAGTATGTAAAATAATGAACTATGGTAAATATAAATTTGAACAGGCGAAGAAAGAAAAAGAAGCAAAGAAAAAGCAAAAAATATTAGAAGTAAAAGAAATTAGAATTACACCTAATATTGAAGAACACGATTTTGAATTTAAAGCAAAAAATATTAGAAAATTTCTAAATGATGGAAATAAAGTAAAAATTACTGTTAGATTTAAAGGAAGAGAAGTAAACAATTCTAAAATGGGAGAAAAAGTTTTAGAAAAATTTATTGAAAAACTTGAAGATATATCAACAGTAGAAGGTAAACCAAAATTAGAAGGTAGAAATATGTTTATTATGTTAGCTACTAAAAAAGCTTAATATATAAATAAAATATAAAAAAATAATTATGTATAAAAAATGAAATTAAAATTTCAGGAAATATATAATTATAGAAATGAAAGGAGAGATGGCAAATGCCAAAATTAAAAACAAATAAAGCTGCCAAAAAAAGATATAATATAACAGCTACAGGAAAAGTAAAAAGAACTTCAGCTAATAGAAGACATTTATTAGCAAACAAAACAAAAAGACAAAAATTATCAAGTAGAAGACCAGCATCATATGCAGATAAAAGTTGTGTAGATACAATAAAAAAATTATTACCATATGGTAACTAATAAAGAGGAGGGATATAAATGGCAAGAGTAAAAACAGCTAGAATAACAAAGAAAAGACATAAAAAAATATTAAAACAAGCAAAAGGATATTATGGAGCAAAACATTATAGATTTAGAATGGCAAATCAAGCAGTAATGAAATCATTAGCATATGCATATGTAGGAAGAAAGGACAAGAAGAGTAATTTCAGAAAACTATGGATTGCAAGAATTAATGCTGCTGCAAGAATGAATGGTTTAACATATAGTAAGCTAATTTCAGGATTAAAAAAAGCCAATGTAACAATAAATAGAAAAATGTTAGCAGAAATAGCAGTAAATGACCCAAAAGCATTTACTGAAATAGTAGAAGTAGCAAAAAAAGCATAATGAAATAAAGATAAGACATAATCGCAATATTATAATATTGTTTGTATTGTCTTGTCTTTTTTATATAAAAGGAGGAGTTTATGCAAGATAAGAATTATGTAAAAGATATAACAAATATAGACGAAGATTTTACAAAATGGTATACAGATATAGTATTAAAAGCAGAACTTGCTGATTATGCAGATACAAAAGGTTGTATAGCGATAAAACCATATGGATATGCAATATGGGAAAATATTCAAAATTATACAGATAAACTATTTAAAGAGTCAGGGGTAAAAAATGTATATTTTCCAATATTAATTCCAGAAAGCTTATTACAAAAGGAAAAAGACCACGTAGAAGGCTTTGCACCAGAAGTAGCATTTGTAACAGAAGCAGGAGAAGAAAAATTAGAAGAAAGATTATGTGTCAGACCAACATCAGAAACTGTATTTTCAACATTGTATTCAAAATGGTTACATTCATGGAGAGATTTACCAATGGTTTATAATCAGTGGTGTAATGTTTTAAGATGGGAAAAAGAAACAAGACCATTTTTACGTTCAAGAGAATTTTTATGGCAAGAAGGTCATACTATACACGAAACTGAAGAAGAAGCTAAAAATAGAACATTGCAAATGTTAGAAATATATGCAAAAGTTATAGAAGACTTATTAGCAATACCAGTACTAAAAGGAAGAAAAACCAAAAAGGAGCAATTTGCGGGAGCAGAAGCAACATATACAGTAGAAACTTTAATGCATGATGGAAGAGTATTACAATCAGGAACATCTCATTATTTTGCACAAAATTTTACAAAACCATTTAATATAAAATTTCAAAATAGAGAAGGTAAAGAAGAATATGCATACCAAACATCATGGGGAATAAGTACAAGATTAATAGGAGCCTTAATAATGGCACATGGTGATGATAGAGGATTAAAGCTTCCACCAAAAGTTGCACCAATACAAGCAGTTATTGTACCTGTAGCTATGCATAAAGAAGGAGTCAAGGAAAAGGCACAAGAATTGTATGAAATATTGAATAAAAAATATAGAATGGAAATAGATTTAAGAGAACAATATTCTCCTGGATATAAATATAATGATTGGGAAATGAGAGGAGTACCAGTTAGAATTGAATTAGGCCCACGAGATATTGAAAATAATAAATGCTTAATAGTAAGAAGAGATACTGCTGAAAAAATAGAAGTTACATTAGATGAAATAAATGAAAAATTAGAAGAAATATTGAATGACATTCAAGTTAATATGTACAATATGTGTAAAGAAATTGTGAAAAAAAGAACCACAACAGCTTTAAATTTAGATGAATTTGAAAAAAATATTAATGAAAATCAAGGTTATGTAAAAACTATGTGGTGCGAAGATGTAGAATGCGAAAATAAAATAAAAGAATTGACAGGAGCGCATTCAAGATGTATGCCATTTGAGCAAGAACATATATCAGATAAATGTGTATGTTGTGGAAGAAAAGCTACAAAAATGGTAGTATGGGGACGACAATATTAGTAAAAAATAAAATTGCATTTTTTATATAATAGGAAAGCCATAAAAAATTAGAGAAATATTAAGGCTTTCCGATTTGTTCTATGCAATTTTATTTTTTCATTTTTGGCTTTGAAATAAGGGAAGCAATATATCCAAAGAATACAGCAGCAGCAATACCACCAGCAGCATTTTTTACACCACCAGTAAAAATACCAACAATACCATATTCTTTAACTCCTTCAATAGCCCCTTTTGCAAGATTATTACCAAAGCCAGTTAAAGGAACAGTTGCACCAGCACCAGCAAAATCTACAAGATATTTATATATACCAAGACCACCTAAAATAGCTCCAGTAGTAACAAAAATTACAAGAATACGGGCAGGAGTAAGTTTAGTTTTATCTATTAAAACTTGACCTATAACGCATATTAAGCCACCCACTACAAAACATCGTAGTAATTGCATTAAATCTATACTTTCAAATATTCCCATATTTATCACAACCCTTTCTGATTGAAAGTTTATAAAAAAATCATTATAAAATTTTTTACACTCTAGCAAAGTTATCATCATTTATGATGATAGACTTGTAAACTAATATAATATTTGTCAATTTTTTTTAATGTAATGTTTTCATAAATTTGTAATTATGATATTAAAGTTCTATACTTATTGCATGTGCGATACCAGGAATTGATTCACCTTGTTGGCTAGTAGTAGAATTAGTAAGAGCACCAGTTGCAATTAATAGAAGTTTTTTTATTTCTTTTTTGCGTAATTGATTAAAGAAATACCCAGAAAAAACAGTTCCACAACATGCACAGCCACTTCCGCCAGAATGAGTATCTTGAGTACTTTTATCAAAAATTAGAACACCACAATCATTGTAATTAGATTTTATATTATAACCTTGAAGTTTAGCAAGGTCAATTAAAATGTCCTTACCAATATAACCTAAATCACCAGTAATAATTGCATCATAATAATTAGGAGTTCTACCAGTATCTTTAAAGTGAGTAATTAACGTATCTAAAGCAGCAGGTGCCATAGCAGCTCCCATACTGTTAGCGTCTTTTATACCCATATCAACTATTTTTCCAGTAGTCATAGTTGTAATGAAAGGTCCAGTACCAGATTTTGTAACAATAGCACTACCTGCACCAGTTACTGTCCATTGAGCTGTTGGTGGACGTTGATTTCCAAGTTCTAGTGGAAATCTAAATTGTTTTTCAGCACTACAAAAATGACTAGATGCAGCGCATAGAACATTTTCAGCAACGCTTTCAGTAAATACTGCTGCTAAACTCAAACCTTCTACAAAAGTTGAGCATGCACCAAAAATTCCAAAAAAAGGAATATTAATTTCTCTAAGCCCAAAGCTAGAAGAAATACATTGATTTAGTAAATCACCTGCAAAACAGTAATCAATGGTATCAGAAGAAATTCCAGATTTAGCAATAACGCTATTAACGGTTTCTTTTATAATTTTACTTTCAGCTTTTTCCCATGTTTTTTCGCCCCAAAGTTCATCATCTAAGCATTGGTCAAAATATTTAGCAAGAGGCCCATCAGCTTCTTTAGGTCCTACTATAGAAGCGGTTTCTAAAATAGTAGGTGGATTGTCAAATTGAATTGTTTGTTTTCCTAATTTTTTCATAATAAAATCAATTCCTTTCTTGCTTCATTTAGGAGATAATATGATTTTTTAGTTTAATATAAAAATTGTATTATCTCAGAAAAAATATTATACTAAAGGTACTGTTTGTGTATTAAATATTAAATAAATAAAACCTACAATTATAGATGCAGATATACCAAAAACTAAAACTGGACCTGCAACTGTAAACATTTTACCACCAACACCCATAACATATCCTTCAGACTTATATTCCATAGCAGGTGATACAATTGAATTAGCAAAACCAGTAATTGGAACTAATGAACCAGCACCTGCAAATTTTCCTATTTTATTAAATATATTTAATCCCGTAAGGAAAGCACTAATACCAATTAAAATAATTGATACAATAGTACCACTTATTTGTGTATCTAAACCTTTAGAAGCACAAATATCCATAATTATCTGACCAATAGAACAGATTAATCCACCAACCCAAAAAGCGTTAAAACAATTTTTTAAAATAGGTGAATTTGGGGATTTTTGATCAACATAATTTTGATAATCTTTTTTTGTATCTAATGGATTTGAACCCATAAAAAACCTCCAATCTTATATGTGTATTTAAATAATTACTAAGTTAAATTTTCCATTATTTAGAAATTCTATTTAAATCTAATGAAAAACCTAAGTCTAAATCAACATAATATTCCGCAATTTTATTTCCATCAATTGTTGCATATTGTTTTATAATAGTAATTGTAGACAAATAATCTATTGTTTTTGATGCTTCATTAATTGTTTTTACAATTGCATCTTTCCACGAAATATTTGAGGAACCTGTAATTGTTAAATGTTTTTCTATATCCATTTTGACCTCCTAAATCTTTTAATTATAGAATTTACCAAAAAAATAAAATTTATACATATTTTCAAAAAATGATAAAATAATTTAAAATATGATATACTTTATGCAACCTTTTTTTTATTAAAAGCATATTAGAAGTGAAAGGAGTAAAAAATGAAGATTGAAGAAAAAATAAAAATACATGCAAATACAGTTTATAAGGTAGCATTTTCAATGACAAAAAATGTTGAAGACACAGAAGATATATTTCAAGAAGTTTTTATAAAATTTATGAAAAATATTGAAAAATTTGAAAATGAGGAACATGAAAAAGCGTGGCTTATAAGGGTTACAATAAACTATTGTAAAATGCTATTTAGAAAGAAAAACAAACATAATACACAAGAATTATCAGAAGATATTACATATGAAGAGAAAACAGATGATGTTATGGAAATTATTAATAACTTACCTCAAAAATATAGAATAGTAATATATTTATTTTACTATGAAAAATACAAAATATCTGAAATTAGTAAGATTTTAAAAGTTAGAGAGGGGACAGTTAAATCACAATTATCACGAGCACGAGAAATATTAAAAAATGTTTTAGAAGGAGGTTTTGAAGATGAACAATAAAAAAATTTATATAGAAGAAGTTGATAAAATTCAACCTAGTGAAGAATTAATACAAAGAACAATAAAAAAAGTAAAAGAAATTGAATATGAAAAAAAATCAAAGAGAGTTGGCATATTTTCAATATTTCAAAAAATAATTTTAGGAATATTATCCTTTTCAGCAGTTGGTGCTATAAGTTTTGCAGGATATGTAGCTATTAGTAAAAATACTGAAATGCTTAAAAAAATAGGAGTAAATGTTGAATTAGAAGATGACTATGAAGACTTTGAAATAGTTAGCTCAGAAGCTATTTTTAAGCAAGATGCAGAAGGAAATACAATTATAGAAGATGGAAATCCAACTGACATAATAACAGAAGATCAAGAAGAAAATCAAATTTTTATAGGTAAAGAAAAAATTAGTCAAGTGGGTAGTATAGAAGATGTAATAAAACAAGAGAGAGAATTAGAATTACCCAATGGTGATTTATATAGAAAAGTACTAAAAGAAAGTTATATAACTTTAGAAAGTGGAGTTTATGGCTATTTAATTGAGTGCAAGGATAAGCAGGGAGATTATCAAATATTATTTTTGACTGAAAAAAATGACTATATTTATAAAGTTGTTATGACAATAACTGAAAATGATACAGAAACTAAATTTGAAGCAAATTATAATAAACTAATGAATAAATTAAATGAAATGACTTTTGAATAGAATAATAAGTAGTAAAATAATTTTTTATCAAAACTTAATATAAGCAATTTTGATGTTGTAATATTTCTGTAACACTTGAAATACTAAACTTTTTTACCATTTTAGTATATACTTATTGCATAAAGAAAAGAGGAGAAAAATTTAAAAATTGTAAATATAATGTCATCTGTAGCATTAATAGGAAATAAACAAGAAGCAATATATTGTGCTACAAAATGGGGCAAAAGGGATATACACAAAGTTTGACACTTGCAGATATGATAATAGAAAGAAATTAATAAAAATAGAGGTATGGATATGGAATTTCAAAAAACTGAAAAAGCATTTAAGGAATACTTGAAAAATTATAATGTAGAAGATGGAAGTATTGCTTTAAAGGTAAGACATACATATGAAGTAGTTAGAAAAAGTGAATACATAGCCACAGGATTAAATTTAGATAAAGAAAATATAGAGTTAGCAAAGATAATAGCAATATTACACGATATAGGTAGATTTGAACAAATAAAAATATATAAAGAATTTAATGATAAAAAAATTGAACATGCAGAATTTGGCATTAAAGTATTATTTGAAGATAATCTAATCAGAAAGTTTGTAGAAGATAAAAAATATGATGAAATAATTAGTAAAGCGATATATAACCATAATAAATTTAAAATAGAAGATAATCTAAGTGATGTTGAACTATTACATTGTAAACTAGTAAGAGATGCAGATAAACTTGACAATTTTAGAGTTAAACAAGAAGATAAAATGAAAAATATATTTCCAAAAATCTATAACGAAAAAACTATAAATTATGAAAATATAAGCACAAAAGTATATGAGGATTTTATGAGACATAAATGTATAAAGTTAGATGATAGAAAAACAATAGTTGATTATTGGGTTTGCGTAATTGCTTTTATATTTGATTTGAATTTTGATATATCATTACAATATGTAAAGGAAAAAAATTATATAAATACTTTAATAGATAGGATACAATATAA
>CANRBL010000053.1 GCA_947628835.1 uncultured Clostridia bacterium
AAAATAACAAAAGTAGAAAAGATAGCAGGAGAAAATGTAGCAGAAATAATAAACAAAGAAAATAACTATATAGAAGTGCAAATAACAAATGAACAAATAAAAGAAAACGACCCAAATAACCCAGACAATCCAGATATCCCAGAAAATCCAGA
Organism: uncultured Clostridia bacterium; assembly: GCA_947628835.1. Taxonomy (GTDB): domain Bacteria; phylum Bacillota; class Clostridia; order TANB77; family CAG-508; genus CAG-269. Next base: position 153 of record CANRBL010000053.1, read on the forward strand.
CGACCCAGATGGCCCAGATAATCCAAATATACCAGATGTTCCAGAAAGTCCAATATCAGAAAATGAAAGTCTAGAAGGAAAAATAAAAATAGAAAAATACATAAATAAAATAATACAAATAGATACAAAAACGAATGAAATAAAGAAAATAAACGAAATAAAAGCAAAGATAGCAAAAGCAGAAATATCAACAAAACAATTAAAAACAGGAATGAAAATGGAATATAAAATAAGAATAACAAATACAGGAAAAGAAGAAGTACAAATAAAAGAAATAGTAGATGATATACCAAATAAATTAGAATATGTAGAAAGTGATAACACAGGATGGCAGGTAAATGGAAAACAAGCAAAATATGACTTAGGAAATATGAAATTAAAGGCAGGAGAGAGCAAAGAAGTAAGTATAATATTAACATGGAAAGCAGAGCAAGGATTTGGAACACTAAAGAATATAGCAATGGCAAGAATGGCAGATGGAAGTACAACAGAAAAAGCACAAGCAATATTCATAATATCAATAAAAACAGGAGAAAAGATAGCAATAGGAGCAGTAATGATGATAATAATACTAACAATAACAGCGATAGTAATAAAGAAAAAAAGAAACAATATAAAAAAGAAGTAAAGCACAGAATGTAAAAGATAAAAATAAAAGTTAGTATAGAAAAAAATCCAAAGAAAAAAGAAATAGCAAAAAGATTGCTATTTCTTTTTATTTGGTGTATACTGTAAACAGTGAAAAAATGAAGAGAAGGAGAAAAATGTATGAGAGAAAGAAAAGGAAGAGGAATAGCAATAGGAGATAGTGACTTTAAATCAATAATAGACAAAAATTGTTTATATGTAGACAAAACAGAATTTATAAAGCATATAATAGATACTGAATCAATGGTAACATTAATAACAAGACCAAGAAGATTCGGAAAGACATTAAATATGAGTACATTAAACTATTTTTTTAATATAGATGAAAAAGAGAGTAGTTATTTATTTAAAGATAAAAAAATAATGAAAGCAGGAGAAGAATACACATCAAAACAAAATGAATATCCAGTAATATTTTTAAGTATGAATGGAATGATTAATACAACATATAATGGAATGATAAAAGATTGTAGATATACAATACAAGAAATGTATGGAAGGCATATGTATTTATTAGAAAGTGAAAAAATATATGGATATGAAAAAAATCTAATAAATGATATATTAGAAACAAGAGAAGATGAAGAAACAATAAAAATATGTATAAGAAAATTAGCCGAGATGCTGTACAGACATTTTGGAAGAAAACCAATATTGTTATTAGATGAGTATGACGTACCAATACAAAATGCATATGTGTATGGATATTATGAGGAAGCAATAGGATTTTTTAAATCATTTTATGGTAGAACATTCAAAGACAATCCAAACTTAGAAAAAACAGTAATAACAGGAGTATCAAGAGTATCAAAAGAAAGTATATTCAGTCGGAGCAAATAATTTCAAAGTATATACAGTTTTAGACAACGAATTTGAAAGTGATTTTGGAATAACACAAGAGGAAATGGAGCAATTGATAGAAGAATACGAAGTAGAAGATGAAAAAGAAGAAATAGCGAGATGGTATGATGGATACAAAATAGGAAATAGTGAAGGACTATATAACCCTTGGAGCATAATAAATTATTTAACAGATAGGGTATTAGAACCATATTGGGTAAATACAAGTTCAAATGATTTAATAAAAATAGCATTAAAAAACAGTATGGGAGTAAAAGAGAAAATAGAGAGATTATTAAAAGGAGAGACAGTAGAAGTACCAATAAATGAAGAAACAGTAATAGTAGGAATAGAGAACAATGAAGATAATATATGGGGGTTAATGTTAGGAACAGGATATTTAAGACCAGAAGAAGTAAAAATAATAAATGGAAAAAAAGTAGGAAAAGTAAAATTACCAAATTATGAAATAAAATGCTTATTTGAAGGAATAATAAGTGATTGGTTTTTAAATAAGGTAATAGGAAATGATTTAAGAAGTATACTAAATAGTTTAATAACATTAGATATAAAAGAATATGAAAAAAAATTTAAAAAATTAGTAATAGAAATGTTTAGTTATATGGATGTAGGAGAAAATACAGCCGAGAATTTTTATCATGCATTTGTATTGGGAATGTTAGTAGGGTTAAAAGACACATATTATATAAAATCAAATAGAGAATCAGGAGAAGGAAGATATGATGTAATGCTAGAGCCAAAAGATAAAAAAGAAAATAGTTTTATAATGGAGTTTAAAGTATATGAAAAAGATGATGAGAAGACAATAGATGAAACAATAGAAAATGCTAAAAAACAGATAGAGGAAAAGGGTTATGAAGTAGAGTTACAGGAAAGAGGTTGTACAAATATAACAAAAATGGTATATGCATTTAAAGGTAAAGATGTGAAAATGGAAGTATATTAAAGTTGGTTTTCCTACTATATAAAAAAGAACATTAAAGCTAGTTTTCCCTAAGAAAAAATCGAAAAAAGCATAATTTTGTAATATAAATTTAACAATAAAATAAAAATAGTGTAAAAAAAGAGCGTATCGAAGTTCCGTAAAGGACTAGAGAGCTCTTTTATTTTTGCCAAATTTTGATGGTTGAAAGTGTGTTCTATATATACTAGAATTTAGTTAATAAATATAAATAAGATAGTAGTAATTTCTTAAGATGTTATTGCTAATATAGTTTGTAAACTTTAGTGAAAAAAATATATGTACAAAAAAGATTAAATTATTGAAAATATCTTAAGAGTTAGTAGAAAGGAAAAATATTATGAGAAGAGAGAAAAAAGTAATAAAGAATAATAGCAAGGCTGAAAACCTTATGGCTGTAGAGAGAGAGAGAGAGAGAGGTAATTTAAGGAAAAGTAATAATTTAAAATCTCCTCCGTTGCGAGGTAAAACATTAAGAAAGATAAAAAGCAGAGTTAGTGTAAACAAAGAGAAACACTATACAAGTGAGCAAATAAGGGAGATTTTAAAAATGAATAATAATAGAGAAAAAGAGAATTTATGGAATAGATTAAAAAGTAAATTCCAAAGAGATGATAATGGAAGAATAATTGTGCCAAATAAACCAGCATATGGAATAATAGCAGTGCTAATTATAATAATATTAGTTGCTAATGCAATGCTATTAAGAAGAAGTTATGCAGAAGAAGCAGATAACAGTTGGGAAATTTTATACACATCAACAGAAGATTCAATGACAATATTAACACATGACTATAATGCCGAATCAGTAAAAGAATACAAGTACAGGATAAGTAGTGATGGAGGAGAACATTGGAGTGGATGGCAAAATGAAAATATTTTTGGACTAGATACTGAAGTAACTGGAAAGTATGAATATGTAGAAAGTGGAAAATTTGACAAATATACTACTTTTTATTTGTTCAAGTGTACTGGTTGTGATGCAAAAGTGTATGCAACAAATGAAATAATAAATGGAACACATACATGTGGAGGAAATTTTTATAAAGTAACTATAAATAATGCAGAAGCTAAAGATAAATTTGAAATAGTACAAAAAGGATACTATTTATATGAATGTCCAGTAGATGGAGAAAAAGTTTATATAAAGAATAATGTTAAGAATAAAGAGGTAATTGAAACAATTCAGCATTGTGTAAAAACAGTTCAATATGAAAAAGGTGAAAAGTATAGTATACAAGTGAAAAGACAATTAAATAATAAAACATATTCTATAAAAGAATTAAGTAATGTAACATTAAATACAGATAATCATACACATACAACTGATTGTTATATAGGACATAATCATGCAGTAAATAAATGTATACCAACATATCATAATCATACAAAAATAGAGAATGGTCAAACAGTGCAAGACCCATCTTGTTATGAAAAAACAACAAAAAATAATTTTTTTGATGCTAAATTAAATGATGATGGATCAATATATAAAAAATATTCAAGAGAACGAATAATAACATGTCAACCATATAATACTGTCACTAAAAAGTTTTTAGATATAACTAATGTTAGTAGTAGTTATATATATATTCTTGAGGATGATGTGAGTAAGGTGGTAAATAAACCTATTATTGTAACTTATCGCGTAAAAAATTTTTATAATTCTAATTTAGATGTCCCAACAAAGCCATTTTCTTGGGGGGCGGCAACTGCTATAGCAAGCAATATTGTTGTTGGGTCACATCCTCAATATGGAAGTAATAGCAGATTTGAACATTATATTATGATTTGTGAAGGTTGTAATACGAGTGTAGAGTGTTCTTCAGGTCATGAGGCAGCTTCAGCATTGCATGGAACAGTGCACTGTACTTCAGAAGTTCCAGATTATTCAAAATTAAAATGTACAAGAGGAGGGCAATTAGAAAGCTGGTCATGTGGAAATATGGAAGAAGAAGATACAAATTGCCAATATGGAACAATATTAGAAAGTGTAAAGGTATATTGTCCAACAGAACCATCATATCAAGGAGAAGGTTTAAATACAGAAGGAATGATAGTAATAGCAGAATATAAAGACGGTCATACAGAAGAAATAACAAATTATGAAGCAACTTGTGATACTCAAACAGTAGGAAAAAAAGAAGTAACAGTAAAAGTAAAAGGACATATAAATGATATAAAAACAGAAGGAGAAATGGAAGCAACCACAACAACAATAGTAAAGACAAGATATAATATAGAAATTCAAGCAGTAAAGAAAAAAGTAAGTGAAGGAGAAATAGCAACAGTATCAGAAAGTGAAGAAGGAATAGAAGGGTTAAAATATACAGTAAAGGGATATAACAACTATGGAGTAGAGATATATAACCAAAGTGGATTAACAACAGATAGTGAAGGAAAAATAAAACTAGAAAGATTGACAACAGAGGGAATAGTAACATTTAGAATAAAACAAGAGAATAAATTAGCAATATGTGAAACAAAGGGAGAAGAAGTAATAGAAGTAACAAGTGGAGATTCAAAAGTAGAATTAACAGCAAGTCCAAAGGACATAATTTCCAAAGGATATGAAGAAAGTACATTAACATTAAGTTTAGAGATAGAATATGATCCGCAGACATTTGATATAAATATAGGAAAAGTAGATAAAGAAGATACAGAAATGTATTTAGGTGGTGCAAAGTATAAGGTAGAGTTAAAAGGTAAAGAACAAGGAGATAATAGTGAAGGAACAGGAGAGAGTGAAGGAAGCAATATTAATGTAATAGAAAATATAGTAGGAGAAGGAGAAACAGGAGAAGATGGAACAGCGAGTATAAAGACAGAAGTAGCAGGAGAAGGAAAATATACATATGTAATAAAAGAAGAAACAGCACCAATCAAATATAATAAAGGAAAAGAGAATGAATTAGAGATAACATTTAATGAAGAGGGAAAAATAACAGGAGAGCCTCAAATAGTTGAAAGAGAAGAAGCACCAGATACAGATAGTATATCAAAAGATTTAGTAATAGCACATACAGATAATTCAGTGACATTACAGGTAGAGAATGAAAAGAGGGACAACGAGTTTGAAATAGAAGTAAAAGTAGTAGAAAAAGGAACAACAAAGATTGTAAATGGAGCAAGTTTTGTAACAAAAGTACAAGCAGAAAGTGGAGAGAAAGTAAGAAAACAAGGAACAACAGAAGGAAATGGAACATACAAATTAATAAATCAATCAGGAGAAGGAAATATAGAAGTAACATTAGAGCAAGTAGGAAAGATAAGTGGATATAAAACAACAGATGAAACCAAAAGAGTAACAATAAATAAAGATGGAAAAGGAGGAATGACAGCAACAGCCAATGGAGTAGCAGAAGGAAGCTTATCAGCAGAAGTGCAAGGAGATAAAGTAGTAATAACAATAGGATTAGAAGCAAAGAAGATAAGTAATAAAATAATAATAGAAACACAAGATGTAACAGATAAAGATGTAAAATTAGGAGGAATCCAATATAAAGTAAGCTTACCAGATGGAACGAGTGGAACAAAAACAGCAAACACAGAAACAGGGAACATAGAATTAGATATACCAATGCCAGCAAAAGGAGCGGGAACATATGAGGCAACAATACAGATAAATAAAAATAAATATTTAAATAGTATATCAAAAGAATATGTAGTAACAACAGAAGAAATAAAAATAGCAATAACATATGATAATAATGGAAATGTAGTAAAAGTAGAAGAAAAAACTAAATTAGCAAAAGAAGTAAGTAAAGAAGCAGAGGAGACAGAAGACGAGATAACAAATAGAGTAAAAGTAGTGATAGGGGCAACGCCAAGAGAAAAAGAATTTGAATTAGAAATAGTAAAAGAAGACTCAGCAACATTTGAAGAAATAGAAGGAGTAGAATATAGAATAATAGTAACAACAAATTACACAACACAGGTAGTAAGTAAAGTAACAGACCAAGATGGAAAAATAAAAATAGGAATAGATGTAAATGACACAGCAACGATAAAGATAAAAGAGATGAAAGTACCAGAAGGAAGTGGATATGCAGTAGATGAAGAAGAGCAGACAATAAAACTAGTAAAAGTAAATGGAAAACTAGTAATAGATGAAACAGAAACAACAGAAGATAAAGTACCAGATATAAAACTACCAACGGGAGAAAGTAAAACAATAACAGTAGAGGAATACAATACAAAAGTAGAAGATACATATTTGTATGTACATTTTGTAAAAAGTGCAAGAAGTTCAATAAATTACAAATTAGGAGGAGTAGCACTAGAAGTAACAGAAAATATAAAATATGAAAATGGAACAGAAAGTAATGGAGCAAAAAAATATGATTTAGTATCAGATGAAAATGGAGATATGACATTAAGAGTAAAAATAGAAGATTTAAGTATAGAAGAGCCATATGATGTAGATGAAAAAAGAATATATACATTTGAAGTGAAAGAAGTAGATACAGTAACAGGATATATAGAACCAGAAAATATAATAAAATTAGAAGCACAATTTGCAAAACAAGAAGATGGAACATTTGAATCATATACAGTAGCAATAAGAGGAGGATACACAAATATAGAAAACCAAACGACCAAAGAAAAAGAAGATGATGGAATACAAATAAAGAATGGAGAATATCAGCAACATGTATACTATACATTAATAAATGATGAAGACGAAAGAGGAGAAGATGATTATGACATAAAAATAAATAAAATAGATGAAGAAGGAGAGAAAGTAGAAGGAGCCCAATTTAATGTAACAGCAAGATTAAACAAAAATGAAGAAACAGGAATGTATAAATACAGTAAAAGTATGGATATAACAAATACAGAAGAAGCAGTAGGATTTGTACGTATAGAAGGAGAAACAGAATTAAATATAAAAGAAACAAAAGCGCCAGCAGGATATGTACAAATAGAAGAAATGTTAAATGTAGAATTAAAGAAAGATGAAGAAGGAGAGTTACAAGTATTAAGTAAAAACGATAAAATAAAGAAAATAGAAGTAAAAGAATATGATGAAAAAGGAAATGAAATAGGAAAAGAGCTAGAAGAAGAAAAGCAAGGAGGAGATGAAAAAACAGGAGAAAAATCAAGAGATGGAGAGAAGGATAGTGAAAGTGGAAATAATGGAAATACAGAAACAGGAGGAGAGCAACAAGTAAATCCAGAAGAACCAAAAGGAGAAGCAAAAATAAGAAAAGTAATAGAACTAACAATAGAAAATGAAAAAGAATATGAGTTAGAAATAATAAAAATAGCCAAAGAAGAAGGAGAAGAAGAGACAAACGAGGATTATGAATATAACGAGGAAGAATATGCAGATAGAGTATTAGAAGGAGCTCAATATAATGTAGAAGTAATAGAAAATGATGCAAGTAAAGGGATAACAACACCAACAACAAATGAAAAAGGAAAAATAACAATAAGTGGAATACGCAAAGGAAACAAAACAGAAATAGAATTAACGGAAATAGACGCACCAAAAGGATATATACTAGATGAAGAGACGAAAATAATAACAATAGAGAAAAAAGAAAAAGGAACAGAAGAAGGAGACCCAGACGAAGAAAGCGGATTAAATGTAACAGCAGAAGGAAAGAACATAAAAGTAGCAAAAATAGATGAAGAAAATAGAAAAATAACAGTATTAGTAAGTGATGAAAAAGGATATGAAATAGAAATAGTAAAAGAAGATGAAAAAAATCATGAAACAAAAATAGAAAATGCAGAATTTGAAGTAACAATAGATGGAAAGCAATATAAAACACAAGGAAAACAAGATGAATATGGAATAAACACAAGTTTAACAGATACAGATGGAAAAGTAATAATAAAACAAGGAGTAGAAATAAACACAGATAGTGTAATAGAAATAAAAGAAATACAAGTACCAGAAAAATATGTATTAGAGAAAGAGCCACAAAGAATAGAAGTAAAACCAGATGAAGATGGAGCATTAAAGTTAGAAGGAATAACAGACAAAGTAATAAATGCAGAAATAGACGAAGAAGCAAAAACAATAAAAATAGAAATAGGAAATGAAAAAGGATATAAAATACAAATAACAAAAGAGGACAAAGATGAAAAGGATAAAAAAATAGCAGGAGTAGAATTTACAGTAAAAGTAGATGAGCAAGTAAAAGAGTTAATAGGAGAAATAGAAACACAAACAGATGAAGAAGGAAATGAAATACCAACAGGAAGAATATTAACAGATGACCAAGGACAAGTAGAAACAAAAGAATATGTACAAATAAAAGATGGTGGAAAAATAACAATAAAAGAAGAAAACACGTTAGAAGGATATGTAGAAGATGCAGAAGAAAAAGAAATAACAATAACATACAATAAAGAAACAGGAACATATACAGCAGAAACAAAAGCAAATAACATAGTAGTGGGAGATATAAATGAAGAACAACAAATAATACCAGTAACAATACAGAACAAACAAGGATATGTAGTAGAAATAACAAAAGAAGATATAGAAGAAAAAGATGGAACAAGAGAAAAACTACAAGGAGCAAAATACTTAGTAAAAGCAAATGAGCAAACTATAAAAATGGGAGGACAAGAAACAGGTACAGACGGAAAAGTAAAAACAATATATGCAGTAGATGTAGGAAAAGACCCAGAATTAACAATAAGAGAAACAAAAGCACCAAGAGGATATATAAGAGATGAAGAAGAACATATAATAAAGATAGAGTATGATGAAGATACAGAAACATGCAAAGCAGAAATAGTAATAAATACAACTCAAAATCAAACAGAAAGTCAAAATGATGGTACATCAAGTACTACAACAGAAAATCCAGTACTAAAAACAGAAGATGAAATGTTTGAAATAACAGAAGTAGATGATGAAAATAGAACAATAAAAGTAACACAAAGAAACAGAAAAGGATATGAAATAGAGATAGTAAAAGAAGACATATATACTGGAAAACCAATAGAAGGAGCAGAAATAGAAGTAAAAGCAAATAGCACAGTAGTAGAAATGGTAGGAGAAACAAAAGAAGAAATAATACAAGAAGGAGAAGTACAAGCAACAAAGACAAAACAAGTAACAGATGTAGATGGAAAGCTAATATCAACATGGGCAATAGATATAGAAACAACGAAAAAAATACAAGTAGAAGAAAAAGAAGCCCCAGAAGGATATGGAAAAATAGATGGAACAAAAGAATTTGAAATAACTACAGATGAACAAGGAGAATATGTAATAAAAGGAGAGCAAAATGATGAAATATATGAGGCACAAGTAGACAATGAAGCAAAGAAAATAACAATAACAGTAAAAGATAAACCAGAATATAGAATAAGAATAAACAAGACAGAAGATGAAGAAACACCAAAACTAGATGAAGAGGGAAACATAGTATATGAAAAGAATCCAATAGAAGGAGCAGAATTTAACATATACATAGAGAATACAGATGGAACAAATACAGATGTAACAACAACCAGAGAAACATTAGCCCAAAATGTAAAAACAGATAAAGTAGGACAAATAA
>CANRBL010000054.1 GCA_947628835.1 uncultured Clostridia bacterium
TTTTATCATGCATTTGTATTAGGAATGTTAGTAGGGTTAAAGGATAGATATTATATAAAATCAAATAGAGAGTCAGGCAGAGGAAGATATGATGTAATGCTAGAGCCAAAAGATAAAAAAGGAAATAGTTTTATAATGGAGTTTAAGGTATATAAAAAAGATGATGAAAAAACAATAGAAGAAACGATAGAGAATGCTAAAAAGCAAATAGAGGAAAAAGGATATGAAGCAGAGTTGCAAGAAAGAGGTTGTACAAGTATAACAAAAATGGTATATGCATTTAAGGGAAAAGATGTAAAGATGGAAGTGTATTAAATCTGTTTTTCCTTAGTAAAAAAGTGTATTGAAGCTGGTTTTCTCTAGTAAAAAAGTGCGTAAAAACTAGTTTTCCCTAAGGAAAAATCGAAAAAAGTATAATTTTGTAATATAAATTTAATAATAAAATAAAAAGAGTGTAAAAAAAGAGTGTATCAAAGTTCCGTAAAGGGCTAGAGAGCTCTTTTATTTTTGCCAAATTTTGATGGTTGAAAGTGTGTTTTATATATACTAGAATTTAATTAATAAATAATATAGTAGTAATTTCTTAAGATGTTATTGCTAATATAGTTTGTAAATTTTAGTGAAAAAATATATATGTACAAAAAAGATTAAAAGTTATCTTAAGAACTAGTAGAAAGGGAAAATATTATGAGAAGAGAGAAAAAAGTAATAAAGAATAATAGCAAGGCTGAAAGCCTTATGGCTGTAGAGAGAGAGAGAGAGAGAGAGAGAGTATTATTTAGAAAATAGCAAGAATTTAAAATCTCCTCCGTTGCGAGGTAAAACATTAAGAAGGATAAGAAGCATAGTTAGTGTAAATGATAAACACTATACAAGTAAGCAAATGAAGGAGATTTTAAAAATGACTAAAAATAGAGAAAAAGAGAATTTATGGAATAGATTAAAAAGTAAATTCCAAAGAGATGATAAAGGAAGAATAATTGTGCCAAATAAACCAGCATATGGAATAATAGCAGTGCTAATTATAATAATATTAGTTGCTAATGCAATGCTATTAAGAAGGAGTTATGCAGAAGAAACGGATGATAGTTGGGATATATTATACACATCAACAGAAGATTCAATGACAATATTAACACATGACTATAATGCAGAATCAGTAAAAGAGTATAAGTATAGAATAAGTAGTGATGGTGGAAAAAATTGGAGTGGTTGGCAGAATGAGAATGTGTTTGGACTAGATACAAAAGTAACAGGAACATATGAGCGTGTAGAAAGTGGGAGTTTTGATAGAAAGTTAACATTTTATTTATTTAGATGTAATAGGTGTGGAGATACATTATATTCTACAAATGATATAATTCATGGAACTCATACTTGCGGAGGAAGTTTTGCTAAGGTTACTTTTGAAAATGCTCAAAAAAATGACAAATATGAAATATCATATGGAGGATATTATTTATATAAGTGTCCAGTGGATGGAGAAGAAGTATATGTAAGAAGAGGAACTAATATAAGCGATTATAAAAAAATAGAAAAAACACAACATTGTGAAAATATAGTGAAATATGAAAAGGGAACTCAATATATTATACAAGTAAGGAGAAAATTAAATGATAATAAATATTCTATAAAAACATTGAATAATGTAAGATTGAATACCGATAATCATATGCATACAACAGATTGTTATATAGGACATAATCATACTGTATCAAAATGTACCCAGGTATATCATAAACATATAGACAGTTGTTATGTATACGAACCTACTGATAACTATTTGCGTGTAGTTGCAGAGGATAATACTTTAATTACAGAAAGCGGCACAAAAAAGATTAAATCAGTAAAAACAGAGAGATACAATTATAGAAAGTATGCATTATGGGATAATGATAGAAATGATTGGGCAGTTACTGGTACAGGAACGAAGGGATGTGGTTCATATTATAATACGGTGTATACAAGTTTTCAGTATGATACAAATAATATATTACAAGATAAACCATGCAAATTTCAGTATCAATCTGCATCGGGATATAACAATCCTAATGCAACACTGAAATTTAGTGGTAAAAGAAATATTTTTCATAATTGCGTATGGAAGGTAAAGGAAGTGGTGTCAGGAAATACTTCAGGTATGATGAATGCTACATTATTTCAATGTGAAGGTTGTAATGCTCAAATATATAGTGCTGGTGGTTTGAATGCTACAGGTTGGTTAGGAACAGTCCATTGTACTACTAATAAAAAAACTGAACGTACAAAATGTGGATTAGAAGGAACCACAACATGGTCATGTGGTCAATCAACAGAGGATACGAATTGTCAATATAGAACAGTAATGACAAGTATAAAAGCATATAGCCCAACAGAGGCGTCATATCAAGGAGAAGAATTAAATACAAAAGGAATGATAGTAATAGCAACATATGGAGATGGACATACAGAGCAAGTAAGTAATTATACAGCAACATGTGACACAAGTACAGTAGGAGAAAAAAATGTAACTGTAACAGTAAATGGAATAGTAGGAAAAGCAGGACAAAATGGAACATTGACAACAACAACGACAACAGTAGTAAAGACAAGATATAATATAGAAATCCAAGCAGTAAAGAAAAAAGTAAGTAAAGGAGAAGTAACAGCAGTAACAGAGAGTGAAGAAGGAATAAAAGGATTAAAATATACAGTAAAGGGATATAACAACTATGGAGTAGAAGTATATAATAAAAGCGGATTAACAACAAATAGTGAAGGAATGATAAAATTAGAAGGGTTGACAACAGAAGGAGAAGTAACATTCAAAATAAAGCAAGAAAATAGATTAGCGGGAATAGAAAATAAAGAAGAAGAAGAGATAAAGATATTAAGTGGGGATTCTAATGTAGAATTAAAGGCAAGCCCACAAGATATAGTGTCAAAAGGGTATAATACAAGTAAATTAACATTAAATTTGCAAATGGAATATGAAGCACAGACATTTGATCTAAATATAGGAAAAGTGGATAAAGATGATACAGAGATGTATTTAGGAGGAGCAAAATATAAAATAGAGTTAAAAGGAGATGAAGATTCAAGTGCTAGTGTAGGAGGAGTAACTACACAAAATAAAGTAGTAGGAGAAGGAGAAACAGAAAAAAACGGAACAGTAAAAATAAAGACAGAAGTAGCAGGAGAAGGAGAATATACATATATAATAAAAGAAGAAGTAGCACCATTAAAATACAATAAGGGAGAGGATATAGAGTTAAAAGTAACATTTGACGAAGAAGGAAAAATAACCGAAGTAGAAAATATAGAAAAAACAGGAAATAGTGCAGGAAGTGAATTAGGCGGAGATGACGGAAGTGCAAGCAAAAATCCAGTAATAGCAAACACAGAAGATTCAATAACATTACAATTAGAGAATGAGAAGAAAGACAAAGGATATGAAATAGAAGTAAAAGTAGTAGAAGCAGGAACAACAAAAGTAATAAATGGAGCAACATTCGATGCAGAGATAGAAGCAGAAAGTGGAGAAAAAACGACAAAACAGGGAACAACAGAAGGAAATGGAACATATCAAATAGTAAATCAAACAGGAAATGGAAAAATAGAAGTAAAATTAGAGCAAGTAGGAAAAGTAAAAGGGTATAAAGTAACAGAAGAAATAAAAAGAGTAATAATAAATAGGACAGAACTAACAGGAACAGATGGAAAGATAACAACAGGGGCAATGACGGCAATAGCACAAGGAGTACAAGAAGGAACATTATCAGCAGAGGTGCAAGGAGATAAAGTAGTAATAACAATAGGATTAGTAGCAAAGGAAATTAAAAATAAATTAACAATAGAAACACAAGATGTAACAGATGAAGATATAAAATTAGGAGGAATCCAATATAAAGTAGAATTACCAGATGGAACAAGTGGAACGAAAACAGCAGATGCAGAAACAGGAAAGATAGAATTAGATATACCAATGCCAAAAAAAGGAGCAGGGATATATGAAATAAAGATAGAAATAAACAAAAACAAATATTTAAATAGTATATCAAAAGAATATGTAGTAACAACAAATGAAATAATAGTAGAAGTAACATATGATACAGAGGGAAATATAGTAAAAGCAGAAGAAAAAACACAGATAGCAAAAGAAGTAAGCCAAGAAGAAGAAGAGACAGAAGAAGAAATGAAAAACGAAGTAAAAGTAGTAATAGGAGCAACGCCAAAGCAAAAAGAATTTGAATTAGAGATAGTAAAAGAAGACATGGCAACATTTGAAATAATAGAAGGAGTAGAATATAGAATAATAATAACAACAGACAATACAACCCAAGTAGTAAGTAAAAAGACAGATAAAGATGGAAAAATAAAAATAGGAATGGATGTAAATGATGTAGCAACAATAAAGATAAAAGAAATGTCAGTACCAGAGGGAAGTGGATATGCAGTAGATGAAAAAGAGCAAACAATAAAATTAGTAAAAGTAAATGGAAAAGTAATAATAGATGAAACGGAAACAACAGAAGATAAAATATCAGATATAACGTTACCAACAGGAGATAGCAAAACAATAACAATAGAGGAATACAATACAAAAGTAGAAGATACATATTTGTATGTACATTTTGTAAAAAGTGCAAGAAGTTCAATAAATTATAAATTAGGAGGAGTAGAGTTAGAAGTAACGGAGAACATAGAGTATGGAGATGGAACAAAAAACTATGGAGCGAAAAAGTATGACTTAGTATCAGATGAAAACGGAGATATGACATTAAGAGTAAAAATAGAAGATTTAAGCATAGAAGACCCATATGATATAGACGAAAAAAGGATATATAGACTAGAAGCAAGAGAAAAGGATACAGTAACAGGATATGTATTACCAGAAAAAGTAATAGAATTAGAAGCACAGTTTGCGAAACAGGAAGATGGAACATTCGAATCATTTACAGTAGCAATAAGAGGAGGATATACAAATATAAAAGACCAAACAACGAAAGAGAAAAAAGAGGAAGGAATACAAATAAAAGATGGAGAATACCAACAACATGTGTATTACACATTAATAAATGATGAAGATATAAGAGGAGAAGACGACTATGATATAAAAATAAACAAAGTAGATGAAAAAGGAAATGAAATAAAAGGAGCGCAATTTAATGTATTAGCGAAATTAACGAAACAAGAAGATGGAACATATAAATATAGTAAAAGTATGGATATACTAGATACAACGCAAAAAGTAGGCTGGGTAAGAATACAAGGAGAAAACGAAATACAGATAACAGAAACGGTAGCCCCAACAGGATATACGAAAATAGAAGATATGTTAAAAATAGTGGTAGACAAGCAGGAAGGAACAGAATTAGAAGTATTAAGCAAAGATAGCAGAATAAAGAAAATAGAAGTAAAAAAAGAACAGAATGTACAAACAGGAAAAGACGAAAAAGTAATAGAAATAACAATAGAAAATGAGGCAGAATATGAAGTAGAGATAGTGAAAGTAGAAGAAGAAGGAAGTGTAGGACAAGAAAATCCAGTACCAGACCCACAAAGTAAGAAAGTATTGGAAGGAGCCCAATACAATGTAGAAGTAATAGAAAATGATGCAAGTAAAGGAATAACAACCCCAACGACAAATAAAGATGGAAAAATAATAATAAGTGGAGTAAAAAAGAATAGCAAAACAGAAATAGAACTAACAGAAATAGATGCCCCACAAGGATATATACTAGATGATACAATGAAGACAATAACAATACAAAAAGTAAAAAAAGCCCAAGATAACCAAACAGATGGAGAAAGAGTTAATAAAGGCGGAGAAAATCAACAAGAGGTAATTCAAGGCGGAGAAAATAAAGAAGAAGGAACTTCAGGAGAAAAAAGTAAGCAAGGGGAAGTTCAAGAAGAAGAAAGTCAATCAGGGCAAGGACAAGAAAATGAGATAGAAGTACAAGTAGAAGGAGAAAATATAAAATTATTAAAAGTAGATGAAGAAAACAAGAAAATACAAATAGAAATAACAAACGAAAAAGGATATGAAATAGAAATAGTAAAAGAAGATGAAAAAGATACAAACAAAAAAATAGAAGATGTAGCATTTGATGTAACAATAGATGGAAAGCAATATAAAACGCAAGGAAAACAGGATGAATATGGAACATACACAAACTTAACAGACCAAGATGGAAAAGTAATAATAAAACAAGGAGTAAAAATAAACCCAGATAGTGTAATAGAAATACAAGAAACAAGAGTGCCAGAAAAATATGTATTAGAGAAAGAACCACAAATAATAGAAGTAAAAGAAAATGATGGAAAATTGGAATTAGAAAAGAAAACAAGTAAAGTAATAAAAGCAGAAATAGACGAAGAAAAGAAGACAATAAAAATAGAAATAGGAAATGAAAAAGGATATAAGATACAAATAACAAAAGAGGACAAAGATGAGCCAACTAAAAAATTAAAGAACATAGAGTTTACAGTAAAAGTAGATGAACAGAAAAAAGAATTAATAGGAAAACAAGAAAACCAACCAGATGAGAATGGAGATGAAGTACCAACAGGAAGAATATTAACAGATGACCAAGGTAAGGTAGAGACCAAAGAATATGTAAAAATACAAGATGGAGGAAAAATAACAATAAAAGAAGAAAACACATTACCAGGATATGTAGAAGACAGTGAAGAAAAAGAAATAGAAATAAAATATGACACAGTAACAGAAAAATATACAGCAACAACAAATGCAAATAATATAGAAGTAGGACAAATAGATGAAGAAAATCAAATAATTCCAGTAACAATAAAGAATAAACAAGGATATATAGTAGAAATAACGAAAGAAAACATAGAGCCACAAGCAGATGGAACAAGAGAAACCTTACAAGGAGCAAAATATTTAGTAAAAGCAGATGGAGCAACAATCCAAATGGGAGGACAAGAGACAGGAGCAGATGGAAAAGTAAAAACAATATATGCAGTAGATGTAGGAAAGGAACCAAAAGTAACAATAAGAGAAACAAAAGCCCCAAAAGGATATGTAAGAGATGAAGAAGAGCATACAATACAAATAAAATATGACAGAGCAACAGATCAATGCACAGCAGAAATAGTAACAAATACAACACAAAATCAAACAGGGAGTCAAAATGATAGTACATCAAGTAATACAACAGGAAATCCTGTACTAAAAACAGCAGATGAAATGTTTGAAATAACAGATGTAGATGATGAAAATAGAACAATAAGAGTAACACAAAGAAACAGAAAAGGATATGAGATAGAGATAGTAAAAGAAGACATATATACAAAGCAACCAATAGAAGGGGCCGAAATAGAGGTAAAAGCAAATAGTACAGTAGTAGAAATGGCAGGAAAGATAAAAGAAGAAATAATACAAGATGGAGATATACAAATAACCCAGACAAAACAAGTAACAGATGAGCAAGGAAAATTAATATCAACATGGGCAATAGACATAAAAACAACGAAAAAAATACAAGTAGAAGAAAAAGAAGCCCCAGAAGGATATGGAAAAATAGATGGAACGAAAGAATTTGATATAACGATAAATGAACAAGGAGAATATACAATAACAGGAGCCGAAAATGATGCAAGATATGAAACACAAATAGATAATGAAAATAAAAAAATAACAATAAAAGTAAAAAATAAACCAGCATATAGAGTCAGAATAAACAAAACAGAAGAAGAGGAGACACCAAAATTAGACGAGAACGGAGAAATAATATATGAGAAAAATCCGATAGAAGGAGCAGAATTTAACATATATATAGAAGATGTAGTAACAGGACAAAGTGGAACTCAACAACCAAGTACAACAGGAAGAAGACAATTAGCGCAAAATGTATCAACAAATGAAGTAGGACAAATAATAACAGAAGCAATGGAACTACACGGAGAGCATATAATAAGAATAGAAGAAACAAAAGCTCCAAAAGAATATAAAAGAATAAGAAATGCAATAGAAGTAACAATAAAAGAAAATACAAATGGACAACAAGAGATAGAAAAAATAGAAGAAGTAATAGAAAATGGAGATGGAACGCAAACAAGAAATACAATAATGGACAAACAGACTCAAGTGTCAGGACAACCTCAAACACAACCTCAAGTAAAGACACCAGTAAATACAGAAAAAACAAAGGTAGATGAAGATAAAAATATAATAGACATATATATAGAAAATGAAAAGAAAGAATATAAAGTAGAAATAGAAAAAGAAAATGTAGATGATGATACAGAAAAGGTAGAAGGAGCAGAATTTAAAGTAGAAATAGAAACAGAAAACCAAGATGAAAATCAATTAAAAGTAAAAGCTCAAACAGAAGATGGATATGATAATGAAAACTATATAACAGAAACAATAAAAACAAATGAAAAAGGAATAGCAGAAACAAATGAATATGTAATGATAGGAAGAGTAATAATAAACATAACAGAACAAAAAACAGCAAAAGAATATGTAGAAGAAAAGGCAACGAAAACAATAGTATTAAAAGAAAATGTAGAAACAGAGGAATTAGAAATACAACAAAATCAAACAGATGGAGGTTACTATTTTGAAGTAAAAGTAGACAATCAAAATGGAGTAATAAAAGTAAAAATAGAAGAAAAGAAAAAATATACAATAGAAATGGTAAAAATAGCGGATGAACCAGATGTAAATGGAAATACAGTATATTTACCAGGAGGAGTATTTAATGTAACAACAAAAGCAACAAGGACAAATGAAACAAAACAGGGAAATGTGGATGAAATATCAGAGGCAAGTGAAAATGGAATAACAACAGATGCACAAGGAAAAGGAAAAAGTGCGGACAATAAATTCGGAATAGAAGGAACAACAGAAATAAAAGTAACAGAAACACAAGCCCCAGACCATTATGGATTAGACAGTAGAGAAAAGACAGTAATAATAAATGAAATAGATGATGTAAATATACCAGGAAAGAAAACATTAGAAGTAGACCAAACAAGTCTACCAAAGGGATACGAAGTACAGATAAATGAACAAAACAAAGTAATACAAATAACAGTACAAAACCATTTAGGATACTATGTAATGGTAAGAAAGATAGACAAATATACAACAGCAAGTGACCAAGAAGTACCATTATCAGGAGCAAAGGTAAAAGTACAAGCACAAAATGAAAAACAAGGAACGATAGAATCAAAAGGAGAGACAGATATAAATGGAGAATACGAACACAGACAAGGAATCTTAATGGAGAAAAACAAAACAGTAACAGTAACAATAGAAGAAGAAAAATCACCAATAGGATACTTAGAAGATGCAACAACTCAAGCCCAAAGACAAATAGTATTTAATGTAGATGCAAATGGAATACCAAAAATAGATAAAGACCAAAGTGCACAAGAATGGTTTGATGGAGATGGAAATATAAGAAAAACAGCGACAGGACAAGAAGTAATACAAATAGACAATGTATCATTAGAAGTAACAGTAATATTAGAAAATCAACCCGTATACAATGTAGAAATAACAAAGAAATCAGCAGCAACAGGAGATGTAATAGATGAACCAGCACAATTTGAAGTAACAACAATATTAAATGAAGACCAAGCAACAAGTGCTCAAAGTACGGAAACAGAACAACTAGAAACAAAAGGAGGAATAGCAACAGGAAAAGCATACATAATGCATGGAACAACAGTAGTAGAAATAGTAGAAACAAAATCACCAGAAGGATATGTAGAAAATGACAAGACAAAAACACCAAGAACAATGGTATTAAAAGAAGATACTAAAACAGGGCAAGTAAGTATAGATTATACTGACCAAAGAACAACGGATCCAACAAAAGATGTGTATTACAATGTAACAATAGATGAAGCAACAAATACAATAAAGGTAGAAATACTAAATAAACCAATATATATAATAGAAATATATAAAACAAACTTACAAGGAAAAGGAGCAGTAAAGGGAGCAAAATTTAATTT
>CANRBL010000055.1 GCA_947628835.1 uncultured Clostridia bacterium
TCACTATTATCACCTATTGAGATTTTAACATATATTTACAAATATTACAATTTGTAATATTTTGTGAAATGACCCTGGTTTCTAGTAAAATTAACTAGACTTTTACACATATTTATGATATATTAATAAAGCAAATAAATTTTATGGAGGTATATAATGAGTAAAGGAAGAAGATATGATGATACCAAACAAAAGCTAAATTATAAAAAAGTATTTGCAGTTATTATAGCAGTTATAGTATTTGTAATGTTTATAATTATAATAAAAAATTTATTAACAAAAGGAAAAGATACTGGAAAAATAAGTAGTCAAACTTATTTTACATTATACCAAGATGAAAAATGGGGAGTAATAAACAACTTGGGAGAAACAGTAATAACTCCATCATATCAAGAAATGATAATAATACCAAATAATAAAAAAGATGTATTTTTGTGTGTATATGATATTAATTATGAAACTGGAGAATACAGCACAAAGGCATTAAATAGTAAAGATGAAGAAATATTTAAAGAATATGAAAAAGTAGAAGCATTAGAGAATTATGATGAAAATAACAATGTATGGTATGAAGAAGAATTATTAAGAGTACAAAAAGATGGAAAGTATGGATTAATAAATCTATCAGGAGAAAAGGTTTTAAATACAGAATATGATAGCATAGAAACCTTAAAGGGAATAAGCAATAGCATATTGGTACAAAAAGAAGGAAAATATGGATTAGTAGATTCATCTGGTAATTTTATAATAGATGGTGAATATAAAGAAATAAAAAATTTAGGCAAAGATTATACAGAAGGTTATATAACAGTAACTCAAGAAGGAAAATATGGAATAATTGGTTATACAAAAAAACAAATATTAAATAATGAATATGAGAACATTAAGCAAAAATATGGAACATCATTATATGTAATACAAGAAAATGGCAAAGAAAAGGTTGTAAATAGTGAAGGAGTAGTTGTATTAGAAGATGGATTTGATACAGTAGAGCAAATTCTAGAAAGTTCAGGGCCAGGGATAATATTCAAAAAAAATAATAAATGTGGAGTAATGTTAGAAGATGGAAGTATTTTGATAGAACCAAAATATGAAGATTTAAAAGAAGCAAAACAATCAATTTTTATAGCAAAGAAAGATGGTAAATATGGAATTATTGATGAAGATGAAGCAACGAAAATTGAATTTCAATATAATAGTATTACATATAATAAACAAGCAAATATATATATTGCAGAAGATGAAAATTATAATTCCTATATTATAGATAATGATTTTAATATAAAAATTACTGGCATTTTATCAGATTTAGATACAGATAAAGGTTATATGAGAATAAGGATAGATGATGAATATAAATATTATAATTTTAAATTTGAAGAAAAAAATAATACAGAAATATTAACATCAAATACATTATTTTTAAGTAAAAAAGATGGAAAATTTGGATATGTAGATAAAAAAGGAGAAGTTGTAGTAGATTATATTTATGATGACGGAACAGAACAAAATTCTTGTGGATATGTAGCTGTAAAAAAAGATGGATTATGGGGAAGTTTAGATAATAAAGGCAATGTAGTAATAGAACCAATATATAATTTAGATAATAACTTAATAATAGACTTTATAGGAAAATGGCATTTAGGTGAAGATATAAATATGAATTATTATTGTGAAGAAAATAAAAGTTAAATAAAATTGCGATTATAGGAGTATTAAATTTTACTGGAATATTGTATATAAAAAATGAAAGGAATGTGGAAAGCAAGTGAAACTAAAGATAAATTATCAATATACATATTTTATACAACCATATGTAATTAAAGAAAATAGATATAATAAGTATCTTTTGAAATTATTAAAAGATCCAAATTGCAGATTGCATATATTTCAAAAAGATAAAGAATTGGAATTATATAAATATTTTTTACCAAAAGTAAGAGATTATATGTTTAAAACATTTGAATATAACAAAAATAAAATAAGAAAATTTGAAGAGTATAACGAAGAAACAAAATCAAATTTATTATCAGAACATTCATGTACAATATTTGATTATGAATTGAAAAGAGATATTCATGGCAAGGCTGAAAGTAAAAACAGTATATTTTTTAAAATTAATAAAATACAGATAATATGTTTCAAAACAGGAATATGTTTTTTATGTATTAAAACACATATAGAAGATAGTTCTGATTTTTCAGATATTTTAAATTTTAATTATAAATTTAGGGATATAAAACAAGAAAATGATAGCTTAAATAATTTTGATAAAATAAAAATTCAGACAGATCAATACACAAATATTAAAGATTTTTTGAATTTTTTAGAAGAAATTACAGGAGCAAATGAAGATGCAAAAGATTTAGATATTAGTGAAGAGAGATTCTTTACTTTTTCATATTCATGTATAGATCAAGAAAATTGGAATAATTTTACAAATATGGATGAATTAAAAACAGATTTTATCAAATATGTAAATTTATTACCAAGTGATAACTGTGAAAATTTAAATGAAGATGAAATGGAATTAATTTCTAAATGGAAATATGCAAAATTAGGAATTACAAAAATGAGTTGTATGCTATTTAGTTCTAGCAGTGATATAAATAATTATACTGTATTACCACATAATTTTGAAAATCAATATCTATATACATATATATTAAATATATATGAAAAACTGTGTTTAAAGAAAATAAGTAAAGAATTAGCTCAAAATAGTGATTATTCTAAATTTATTAATTTTAATAAAAAAATATGGATACAGGAAATTACAAATGAAGATTTGGGTTCTTTATTGAATCAAAAATTAAGACAAACATTAGAAACGGAAAGCATATTTGAACAAATAAAAAATAAATATGATATTATGTATAAAAGTCTTAATATAGAAAAAGATAAAAAAGTTACAATTATACTTTCTATAGTTCTAGTTATAAGTTTAATTTTTAATATTGTTAATTTTGTATTACTAGCTAAAGGATAAATTTTTGTTACTGAATGCTAGTAAAAAATGTTATAAATTAACTTTTTGAAAGGATATTGGTAATATGAATATAAAATGTGGTACAGATATAATTGAAATAGATAGAATTAAAGAAAGTATAGAAATCTATAATAATAGTTTTTTAGAAAGAATATATACAGATAAAGAAATTGAATATTGTGAGAGTAAAAAAATGCAAAAATTTCAACATTATGCTGCTAGATTTGCTGCAAAAGAAGCGGTATTTAAGGCAATTTCAGATAAATTCGAAAATAAATATTCTATTTCTTGGAAAGATATTGAGATTTTAAATGATAGAAATGGTAGACCATATGTTGAAATGAAAAATCAAAAACAATTAATGATAGAGAATATAGATTTAAGTATATCTCATTGTAAGGATTATGCTATTGCTATGGTAGTGGTAGAATTTTATAAAATGTAATAATTGTGTAATGGAGTTTTCCCTAAGAAAAAAGAATAATTTTGTAATATAAATTTAATAATAAAATAAAAATAGTGTAAAAAAATTGACAATATTAATTATTCTATAGTATAATTAATATAGCAATAAGAAAAATAATATTGCATATAAATAAAATAGGAACAAGCTAAAAGCTTATTCCTTATCGGTTGAATGGAGGTCACTCTTTGCGGGGCTGACCTCTATTTTTTTTGTGCTAATTTTTACTATGTATCTAAATAAGCTAGTTATACCGCACTAATAGAGTAATACATAAGATGACGAAACCTATCCCAACCAGTGCCAAAAACATTTCCATATGCTTCACCTCCTTATAGTTGCAATATCAACATTATATTTCTATAATGCTGAATGGTACAACTAAGAAGTAATGAGGGAAGCTTCAACCATATACACTATATCACTATATCATACTAAAGTCAATTACCATGATAATTGTGTAAAAACTAACATAACGAAGAATGTATATATTAAAAATGAAAATGTTATTATTCCCTAGTAAAAAATCGAAAAAAGTATAATTTTGTAATATAAATTTAATAATAAAATAAAAATAGTGTAAAGAAAGAGCGTATCGAGGTTCCGTAAAGGGCTAAGGGGCTCTTTTATTTTTGCCAAATTTTGATGGTTGAAAGTGTGTTTTATATATACTAGAATTTAATTAATAAATAATATAGTAGTAATTTCTTAAGATGTTATCGGCAAGATATTGCTAATACAGTTATATTGTATTTTTAATGCATGTTAATGCGTTTACAACATTGAAATATAAGATTTTCATTCCATTCCTCGGCTTACTACAAACTTTGAGAAATTCTAACTCATTCAAATTTTTATATTTCAATTTCTATAAGTGATGTTGATGATAAAATGTAGTTTGTAATTGTTAGTTAAAGAATAAAAATGTGAAGAAGATTAAATAAAAAACTTATCTTAAGAACTAGTAGAAAGGGAAAATATTATGAGAAGAGAGAAAAAAGTAATAAAGAATAATAGCAAGGCTGAAAGCCTTATGGCTGTAGAGAGAGAGAGAGAGAGAGAGAGAGAGAGCATTATCTAGAAAACGGTAATAATTTAAAATCTCCTCCGTTGCGAGGTAAAACATTAAGAAAGATAAAAAGTAGATTTAGTGTAAATGATAAACACTATACAAGTGAGCAAATGAAGGAGATTTTGAAAATGACTGAAAATAGAAAAAAAGAGAATTTATGGAATAGATTAAAAAGTAAATTCCAAAGAGATGATAATGGAAGAATAATTGTTCCAAATAAACCAGCATATGGGATAATAGCTGTTCTAATTATAATAATATTAGTTGCTAATGCAATGCTATTAAGAAGAAGTTATGCAGAAGAAGCAGATGGCAGCTGGGAAATTTTATATACATCAACAGAAGATTCAATGACAATATTAACACATGACTATAATGCAGAATCAGTAAAGCAGTATAAGTATAGAATAAGCAGTGATAACGGAGCACATTGGAGTGCGTGGCAAAGTGAGAATGTATTTGGATTAAATACAAAGGTAATAGGAACATATGAATATGTCAAATATGGAACTTTTGATGTGAAAACAAAATTTTATTTATTTAGATGCAGTAAGTGTGAAGAGGAATTATATGCTACAAATAATGAATTGTATGGAATGCATATATGTGGAGGTAATTTTTATAAAGTTACAGTAGATAATGCAAGAAAAGGTGATAAATTTGAAATTTTTCAAAAGGGATATAATTTGTATGAATGTCCGATAGATGGAGAAAAGGTGTATGTAAAAAGTCTTTCTATATATAAAAAAATAATGGAATCAATTAACCATTGTGAGAAAGTGGTACAATATGAAAAAGGTACAAAGTATAATATTCAAGTAAAAAGAACGATGAATGATAATAAGTATCAAACAAAAACATTAAGTAATATAAGTTTAAATACAGATAATCATAAACATACACAAGACTGTTATGTAGGACACAATCATGCAGTAAATCAATGTGTTCCGATATATCATACACATAATGCTAATTGTTATGAAAAAGTGCATAAGCCTAATTATTTTGATTATAAGCCAAATAGTGATGGAAGTAATATGATAGAACATGTATATGCTTCTGATAAAGAAGTGTATGCATTATTTAACACAACAACACAAAAAAAATTAAGTACTAGTGGTACAATGGTAAATAAGGCTTTCTTAAAACATGGTGATACAACTTCGTTAGAAGGATTGAAATATACACATTCATATAAAGTTACAGGAAGAATCCTTAATAGTGGAAACAATGAAGGAAAAAATACTTTAGCATTTGGTGCTGCAACTTATAAAGGTGATAATTTAATATGGAAACATAGTTCTACGAAATTTGTGGAATCGAATTACACACAGATTTATGCTCCAGTTATGTATTGTCCAGCATGTGGTAAAACTATAACAGTTGTAGGAAATAGTGATACTGGAGGACATTATTATTCTGATTCTGGAAAAGTTCATGGTACAATACATTGTTATTCAGATGTACCAGATTATAATAAATTAATATGTACAAAAGGTGGAAGTATAGAAGGTTGGTCATGTAAAATACAGGAAGAAGACACAACTTGTCAATATGGAACAATATTAGAAAATGTAAAAGTATATTGTCCAACAGAGCCTTCATATCAAGGTGAAAAATTAAATACAAATGGAATGATAGTAATAGCAACATATAGAGATGGACATACAGAAAAAATTAAAGATTATACAGTACAATGTGATACAACAAAGGTAGGAACAGCAAATGTAATAGTAACTATAAAGGGACATGTAGGTGATATAAAAACAGAAGGAACAATGGAAGCAACAACAACGACAGTAGTAAAGACAAGGTATAATATAGAAATCCAAGCAATAAAAAAGAAAGTAAGTGAAGGAGAAGTAACAGAGAATGAAGAAGGAATAAAAGGATTAAAATATACAGTAAAGGGATATAACAACTATGGAGTAGAAGTATATAACAATAATGGATTAACAACAAATAGTGAAGGGAAGATAAAATTAGAAGGATTAACGACAGAAGGAGAAGTAACATTTAAAATAAAGCAAGAAAACAGATTAGCAGGAATAGAGAATAAAGAAGAGGAAGAAATAAAAATATTAAGTGGAAATTCAAATGTAGAATTAAAAGCAAGTCCACAAGATATAATGTCACAAGGGTATGATGAAAGTAAGTTAACATTAAATTTAAAAATGGAATATGAGGCCCAAACATTTGATGTAAATATAGGAAAAGTAGATAAAGATGATACAGAGATGTATTTAGGAGGAGCAAAGTATAAAATAGAGTTAAAAGAGGAAGTTGATGCAAGTAGTAGTGTAGGAGGAGTAGCAACAGAAAGCCAAAATAGAAAAGTAGGAGAAGGAGAAACAGGAAAAAACGGAACAGTAAGTATAAAGACAGAGGTAGCAGGAAAAGGGAAATATACATATATAGTAAAAGAAGAAGAGGCACCATTAAAATATAATAAAGGAGAAGATATAGAATTAAAAGTAGAATTTGACGAAGAAGGAAAGATAATCGAAGTAGAGAATGTAGAAAAAACAGAAAGTAGTGCAGGAAGTATATTAGGTGGAGATGTCGGAAGTACAAGCAAAGATCCAGTAATAGCAAAAACGGAAGATTCAATAACATTACAATTAGAGAATGAGAAAAAGGACAAAGGATATGAAATAGAGGTAAAAGTAGTAGAAGCAGGAACGACAAAAGTGATAAATGGAGTAACATTCAAAACTGAGGTAGAAGCAGAAAGTGGAGAAAAAGTAAGCAAAAAAGGAACAACAGTAGGAAATGGAACATATAAAATAATAAATCAAACAGGAAATGGAGAAATAGAAGTAAAATTAGAGCAAGTAGGAAAAGTAAGTGGATATAAAACAACAGAAGAAATCAAAAGAGTAACAATAAATAGACAAGAAATAAAAGGGAAAGATGGAACAATAACAATAGGGCAAATGACAGCAACAGCCCATGGAGTAGCAGAAGGAAGCTTATCAGCGGAAGTACAAGGAGATAAAGTAGTAATAACAATAGGATTAGAAGCGAAGAAGATAAGTAATAAAATAATAATAGAAACACAAGATGTAACAGATAAAGATGTAAAATTAGGAGGAATTCAATATAAAGTAAGCTTGCCAGATGGAACGAGTGGAACAAAAACGGCGAACACAGAAACAGGGAACATAGAATTAGATATACCAATGCCAGCAAAAGGAGCAGGAACATATGAGGCAACAATAGAGATAAATAAAAATAAATATTTAAATAGTATCTCAAAAGAATATGTAGTAACAACAGAAGAAATAAAAATAGAAATAACATATGATAATAATGGAAATGTAGTAAAAGTAGAAGAAAAGACTAAATTAGCAAAAGAAGTAAGTAAAGAAGCAGAGGAGACAGAAGACGAGATAACAAATAGAGTAAAAGTAGTAATAGGAGCAACTCCAAGAGAAAAAGAATTTGAATTAGAAATAATAAAAGAAGACTCAGCAACATTTGAAGAAATAGAAGGAGTAGAATACAGAATAATAGTAACAACAAATTACACAACACAGGTAGTAAGTAAAGTAACAGACCAAGACGGAAAAATTAATATAGGAATAGATGTAAATGACACAGCAACGATAAAGATAAAAGAAATGTCAGTACCAGAAGGAAGTGGATATGCAGTAGATGAAGAAGAGCAGACAATAAAACTAGTAAAAGTAAATGGAAAACTAGTAATAGATGAAACAGAAACAACAGAAGATAAAGTACCAGATATAAAACTACCAACGGGAGAAAGTAAAACAATAACAGTAGAGGAATACAATACAAAAGTAGAAGATACATATTTGTATGTACATTTTGTAAAAAGTGCAAGAAGTTCAATAAATTATAAATTAGGAGGAGTAGAGTTAGAAGTAACGGAGAACATAGAATATGGAGATGGAACAAGAAAAAATAAAGCCCAAATATATGATTTGGTATCAGATGAAAATGGAGATATGACATTAAGAGTAAAAATAGAAGATTTAAGTATAGAAGAGCCATACGATGTAGAAGAAAAGAGAATATATACATTTGATGTAAAAGAAAAAGATACAGTAACAGGATATATAGAGCCAGAAAATATAATAAAATTAGAAGCACAATTTGCAAAACAAGAAGATGGAACATTTGAATCATTTACAGTAGCAATAAGAGAAGGATACACAAATATAGATGACCAAACGACCAAAGAGAAAGAAGATGATGGAATACAAATAAAGAATGGAGAATATCAGCAACATGTGTACTATACATTAATAAATGATGAAGACGAAAGAGGAGAAGATGATTATGACATAAAAATAAATAAAATAGATGAAGACAGAGAAAAAGTAGAAGGAGCACAATTTAATGTAACAGCGAGACTAAATAAAGATGAAGAAACAGGAATGTATAAATACAGTAAAAGTATGGATATAACAAATACAGAAGAAGCAGTAGGATTTGTACGTATAGAAGGAGAAACAGAATTAAATATAAAAGAAACAAAAGCGCCAGCAGGATATGTACAAATAGAAGATATGTTAAATGTAGAATTAAAGAAAGATGTAGAAGGAGAGTTACAAGTATTAAGTAAAAGCGATAAAATAAACAAAATAGAAGTAATAGAATATGATGAAGAAGGAAAAGAAATAAAAGGAAAAGTAATAGCAGGGGAAGAAGAAAATACAAATGTAAATGAAAATAATGCAAATGCAGAAGAAGAAGGAGAACAAAAAGTAAATCCAGAAGAACCAAAAGGAGAAGCAAAAACAAGAAAAGTAATAGAACTAACAATAGAAAATGAAAAAGAATACGAATTAGAAATAGTAAAAATAGCAAAAGAAGAAGGAGAAGAAGATACAAACGATGATTATGAATATAACGAGGAAGAATATGCAGATAGAGTATTAGAAGGAGCTCAATATAATGTAGAAGTAATAGAAAATGATGCAAGTAAAGGGATAACAACACCAACAACAAATGAAAAAGGAAAAATAACAATAAGTGGAATACGCAAAGGAAACAAAACAGAAATAGAATTAACGGAAATAGACGCACCAAAAGGATATATACTAGATGAAGAGACGAAAATAATAACAATAGAGAAAAAAGAAAAAGGAACAGAAGAAGGAGACCCAGACGAAGAAAGCGGATTAAATGTAACAGCAGAAGGAAAGAACATAAAAGTAGCAAAAATAGATGAAGAAAATAGAAAAATAACAGTATTAGTAAGTGATGAAAAAGGATATGAAATAGAGATAGTAAAAGAAGATGAAAAAAATCATGAAACAAAAATAGAAAATGCAGAATT
>CANRBL010000056.1 GCA_947628835.1 uncultured Clostridia bacterium
GCCACTTTAGCTCAGTTGGTAGAGCAACTGACTTGTAATCAGTAGGTCGTCCGTTCAAGTCGGACAAGTGGCTCCATATAGTAAAGGTCAATAGTTTTGAGATAACTCTTAATTACTGGCTTTTTTTATATAATAAGAAAGTTATACTGAAATTTTCATTTGATAGGAATTTTAGATTTGCTTTATTATTGAATAAAATTAAATTGTATGAAAATTTACTAGAATAATTTTATATAAGAGTAAGTTTATAGATAACAAAAGGAAAGATTTAAAATATTAAGATTAAATTTGTTCTTCATAAAATAAATATAAATTAAGGAGTCTTTATGTTAAATAGAGTAGCTATAATAACAGGTGGTGCTAGAGGAATTGGAAGAGAAATATCAAAAGTATTAGCCCAAAATGGAATAAAGGTAATAGTTAATTATAATAAATCTAAAGAGATGGCAGAAAAGTTAAAGCAAGAATTGAAAAAGGAAAGTATATCAATAGATATAGTTAAGGCAGATGTTTCTAAAAGAAACGAAGTGAAAGAAATGGTAAATTATATATTAAATAAATATGGTAAAATTGATATTTTAATAAATAATGCAGGTATTTCAAATTATAAATTGTTTATAGATGTAACTGATGAAGAATGGAATAATATAATTAATAATAATTTATATTCAGTATTTTGTACTACACAAGAGGTACTACATTCTATGATACATAATAAAAATGGATGCATCATTAATATATCTTCAATATGGGGAATGGTAGGTGCTTCTTGTGAATCTATTTATTCAGTTTCAAAAGCAGGAATAGATGCAATGACAAAATCATTAGCTAAAGAATTAGGACCTTGCAATATTAGAGTAAATTCAATTGCACCTGGAATAATTAATACAGATATGATTTCAAATTTTTCAAAAGAGGAAATAAATGATATTATACAACAAATTCCATTAGAAAGAATTGGGAAAAAGACAGATATTGCAAAATGCATAAAATGGCTAATAGATGATGATTATACCACTGGTCAGGTTATATCAATAAATGGTGGTTGGATAATAAATTAAGAGGTGAAATATATTTCACCTCTTAATTTTGAGAGTTCGCTTTTTTCTTATAATTACCTGATACAAGCCTAGGAAAATAAGTTATAATTTTATATACTGCTAAACGTATTTTTTTACTCCACAAATATGTTTTACGTAATTTTCTAGCAGAACATAATGCTTTTGGTTCGTCTTCTAATACTATTAACTCATTTTGAATTTTTTCAATAGGGAAAATATAATTATTTCCATTATTATTATCCCATTCATTTTTTTCATTTTTTAAACAAAAATTAAAAGTTTCATTTTCACCTAATTCGATTTCAGTTTGATAACCTAATTCAGTTCTTTCCATTTTTATATCTGAAAGGTTTTCCCAATTTAATCCAAATCCATAATGCATTATTACTTCTTCAGAGTTATCTTGGAAGAATTTTCCCGTATAAGAAATTTTTACTTTGCTATTTTCAACTAATTTATCTGTATTAAAAAATATATTTTTTATTAACTCCATAATAATCTACTCCTTAATTTATCTTTTGCTAAAAACATTATAATATTAATTTCGATATAGTTCAAGTATTTTTTCAAAAAAAATTAAAGAATTTGTAAAAAAATGGTTGTGGTTTCAGTAGCTATTTGGTTTAGATGTGATAGAAAGTAATTAAAATTTAACTAAAATATGATATAAATGTAATAAGTATTGAATATAATAAAATAGCTTGTAAATTTGTATATATTGTGATAATATATACTTAGATATAAAAATGAAAAGATAAGGGGTAACATAATGAATAAGTTAGAAGATAAAGAAATACAGAAAAATTATGAAACTATGAATAAAAATGATAATGAAAAAATACATAAAAGAAAAATTATAATAGCAATTGTTGCTATTATCTTCATATGTGTATTGGGATTATTTTCAACGATATTTGCTATAATAAATATAGGTAATGAAAAAATAATTAATGGTGTATATGTGGGGGAAATTAATTTATCTAATTTAACGAAAGAAGAAGCAACAGAGCAAATTCAAAATAAGATAAATGAAAAGATATCACAGGATTTAAAATTGAAATATGGTGAGTATGAAACAAGTATAAATCCATCATTAATAGAAACAACTTATGATGTAGAAACTATTGTAAATGAAGCATTAAAAGTAGGAAAAAATGGCAATATTATTCAAAATAATTATTCTATACTATCAACTATAATTAAAAAAAATAAATTAAATATTAATGTTGTTATTAACGAAGAAAGCATAACTAAATTATTAGAAGATATAGAAGGAAATTTACCTGGAGTTGCAAAGAAAAGTGATTATTATATAGATGAAAATCAATTAGTTATCACAAAGGGTGTTGAAGGCATTCTAATTGATAAAAATATAGTAATTTCAAAGATATATGATAATTTGAAAGATATATCAACAAATAACAATTATATTGAAATTGCGGTATATACTCAAAAACCAGAAACAATAGATATAGAAAAAATTCATACAGAAATATGTAAAGAGCCACAAAACGCTTATTATACTAAGGAACCATTCACTTTATATCCTGAGGTAGATGGCATAGATTTTGATATTGAAAAAGCTAAAGAATTATTAAATGAAGAGAAAGATGAGTATGTTATTGAATTAAATATAAAAAAAGCGGATATAACAACAAATGATTTAGGAGAAGAAATATTTCCTGATATATTAGGGACATTTACTACAAAATATGATGTCAGCAATAAGAATAGAACGACTAATTTACGCCTTGCTACAAGTAAAATAAATGGAGTTGTTTTATTACCTGGAGAAGAATTTTCATATAATAAAGTTGTTGGAGAAAGGACAATTGCAGCGGGTTATAAAGAAGCAAAAATTTATTCAAATGGTCAAGTAATAGATGGTTTAGGTGGTGGTATTTGTCAGATTTCATCAACATTATACAATGCAGTTGTTTTTGCAAATTTAGATGTTACAGTAAGAAGAAATCATCAATTTGTTACATCATATGTTAGAGAAGGAAGAGATGCGACAGTAGTATACGGCTCACAAGATTTTCAATTTAAAAATACAAGAAAATATCCGATAAAAATAGAGGCAAATGTTAATAATGGTATAGTAAGAATTTCTATACGTGGAATAAAAGAAGAAACAGAGTATGATATTAGTTTTGAAACGAAAACTATTTCGACAATTCCATATAATACTACATATAAAGATAATCCTTCTTTAGATGAAGGAACAGAGCAGGTAATACAAAAAGGAACAAATGGTATAGTAACAGAAACTTACAAAATAACAAAACTAAATGGCGCTGTCGTATCAAGAACATTTCTTTCAAAAGATACTTATAGAGCAATGGAAAGAATTGTTGAAAAAGGAACAAAAAAATCTACTGACAATTCTCAACAAACTTCTTCATCAGAAGATGACATAGTAATAACAACACAAGATATAGTTGCTCCTCTTGAACCAAGTAATGAAGTGACTGAGGAAACACCATTGCCAAATAGCCAAGATATTCCTACAGATGAAATAAATAATAATGTGGTAGAAGAAGGTAATTCAAATACAACAGTAAATAATAATATAACAATGTAAAGATATGTTAAAATTATAAACTAGTACATATAATTGATAGATTAGTATGTACTAGTTTATTTATGGAAAGTCAAAAAATATTATGGTCTTCTTATTTATTATAATATAAAAAGTAAAAAATGTATTGACAAATCAAGTTTCAAGGTAGTATAATAAAAATCATCTGATGGGGAAAGATAAATAATTAAATATATAAATGGGTGACTAGCTCAGTTGGTAGAGCAGCTGACTCTTGACATATTAGGAGCATTATAAGAAAACTTATAATTGAAAACACCGCTAATTCGGGGAAACCTGTAAAATGGCAATCCCGAGCTAGAGAAAAGTAAATTTTTTCGAGTGTAGAGACTTTATACGGTGTACCTAAGGCTAAAAGCTATGGTAAAGAGAAAGTCCAGACTACAATGTGAAAACGATGTAGCAATGTAATCAGAAGGTCGAGGGTTCGACCCCCTCGTTGCCCACCATAATTAAGATAGAGAGGTTTTGAACTCTCTATTTTTCTGCACTAAAGAAATATGGTGATCCTAAGATTTTCTTAATGGTAGAAAATCTTAGGATCGCTTTTTTCTATTACAGGAAAGTTTTCTGAATTTCCTATAATAGAAAGCATTTCACAGAAAAATTGCTATGCAATTTTTCGTGGACGAACAAAGACGCAGACTTTAAAATGTTCTAAATTGTGACAATATTAATAATGTCTGCTTTTTTTATAGTAAAAAATAATTAAAATCTTTTATAAAAAATATTGACAAACTGTTACAACTGTTATAATATAAATATAACAGTTGTAACAAAAGGAGAAAGTTTTATGGATATTATTATTAGTAACAGTAGTAATCTGCCTATATTTGAACAAATTAAACAAGCTATAAAAAAAGCAATAGCAACTAATGAATTAAAAGAAAATGAAATGTTGCCATCAATTAGAAATTTAGCACAAGATTTACGAATTAGTGTTATGACAGTAAAAAGAGCTTATGATGAATTAGAACAGGAAGGATTTATTAAGACAATTCATGGAAAGGGAAGTTTAGTTGTAACAAAAAATTTTGAATTACTCAAAGAAGAACAGGTGAAAGAAATTGAAAAATATATTGATAAAATTGTTTTAATATCAAAATCATTGAATATAAGCAAAAAGGAAATTATAGAAACCTTTGAATATTTATTTGGGGAGGATGAATAAATGGACAATATATTAGAAGTTAAAAATCTATGTAAAAAGTATCAAGGATTTGAATTGAAAAACGTTAATATTGCATTACCTAAAGGGACTATTATGGGATTTATTGGCGAAAATGGAGCGGGAAAAACCACTACAATTAAAGCAATTTTAGATATTATTAAAGAATATACAGGTGAAATAAAAATATTTGGACTTGATAATAGAAAAGATGAAAAAGAAATTAAAGAAAATATTGGAATTGTCTTAGATGATATTTTTTTTCCAGAGATTCTTACGCCGAATGATATAAATAACATTATGAAAAATATTTATAAAGACTGGGATTCAGAATTATATTTTAAATATTTAACAAATTTTACATTTCCAAATAATAAAGCAATAAAAACATTATCTAAAGGAATGAGAAAAAAATTGGAAATTGTGGTAGCAATTTCACATCATCCTAAATTATTAATTCTTGATGAGCCAACAGCTGGACTTGACCCAGTAGCAAGAAACGAAGTAATAGATATTTTTCAAAATTTTATTCAAAACGAAGAGTGTTCTATTTTTCTATCAAGTCATATTACAACAGATTTAGAACATATTGCAGATTATATTACTTTTATAAATAAAGGAAACATTATTTTATCAAAAACTAGAGAAGAATTGCTAGAAGATTACGGTATTGTTAAATGCACAAAAGAAGAATTTGACAAAATAGATAAAAAGGATTTTATAAAATATAAAGAAAATAAATATGAATATGAAGTCTTAATTGAAAATAGAAAATTGTTTAATAAAAAATATGATGTTAGCACAATAGATAAAATAACACTTGAAGAACTAATGGTATTAATGATTAAGGGGGAAAAATAATGTTAGGTTTTATAAAAAAAGATTTATTAATGATAAAAAGTAATATTAAAATATTTGCAATTTTATTGCTTATATATATAGTTATGGCGTTTCAAGGTCAAATGGATTTATCATTTTTATTACCATTTATGAGTGTAATGATTATGATGTCAACATTTAGTTATGATTCTTATAATAAATGGGATGCTTATGCAATATCCATACCTGATGGTAGAAAAAATAGTGTAAAAGCTAAATATTTGGCAACGATAATACTTATAATTTTAACAACCATAATTATAACTATATTATCTTTTATAATTTCTTATACTAAAACAAATATAATAGATTTTGAAAACATTGTGGGAACAATATTTGGCTCTGTTTTTGCTACTATTTTATTGCAATCACTTATTTACCCAGCAATGTATAAATTTGGACCAGAAAAAGCAAGAATTGGATTAATGACTATAATTTTTTGTATTGCCATTGTTGGAGGCTTAATTGTAAAATATGTTGATTTATCACAAATAATTAAATTTCTAAATTTTATAGGAGAATATTGGATAATTGTGTTTTCAACAACTATGATTTCAATATTATATATATCATATAAAATATCGAAAAGAGTTTACCTTAAAAAAGAATTTTAAGTAATTATAAATCAACTTTGTAGGATGTAATTAATCAAATTTGTGTCTAAGGAAGGAATGATAGTAAAAATGAAAATTTTATTTGCAACAACAAATCCAGCAAAAATAAAAAGATATTATGAAAAATTGAAAAAAAATAATATAGATTTGATAACAATTAAAGATTTAGGAATAAAATTAAAAGTAGATGAAAATGGAAAAAATGCAATAGAAAATGCATATTTGAAAGCAAAAGCATATTATGATGAAACAGGAATGACAACAATAGGAATGGATAACAATCTATTTATTGAAGGAATACCTGACGATAAGCAACCAGGTACATATGTAAGAAGAGTTAATGGAAAAGAGTTAACAGACGATGAAATGATTGAATATTATACAAATCTTGTAAAGCAATATGGTGGAAAATTAATAGCTAAATGGGTATATGGAATGGTAATATATAATGGTAAGGAAGCAAAAGAATATAGTTGGAGTAAAAATAATTTTTATTTAGTAGATACACCAACTAAAAAGAAAAATCCAGGTTATCCTTTAGATTCAATGTCAATTTCACCTACTTGTAATAAATATTTTGTAGACTTAACACAAGAAGATAGGGATAAAGATAAACGAAATTACAATGAAGATGATGTTGTTCAATTTATTATAAATAATATATAAATAAAATGATTATTGGTAGATTTTTTTAGCTATTACAGCAAATCTACCATCTTTTGTGTGGTAAGAACAAGTTGATAAAGTCATTAATTGATCACCATATTGTGCAGTTTTTCCAGTATCATACAAAGAAGCATTTTTTGCATTTATTACAAAATTATTATATTCATCTTCATTTTCTGCATTAACAAAATAATAATATCTAAAAACATTTTGTTCAGATTTATAGTAAACTCTTGATTCGAAAACAGATATTATTTCATAATATGAATCATCTTCATTTGTAGTAAATCTAATTGTTGGATGTTCATAATAAAAATTCTTATTTTTGTATTTTAATAAAGTTTCAAACATAGTGCCATTTTTTAAATTATGACCATATATTAGAAGATTATTACTTGGAGGATTAAATGTATAATCTTTATCTAAAAAAATTGAACCACTTTTAGACCATTGCTTTTTATAATTATGGTTCATATAATAACTATTATTTGAACTTTGTAAAACTGGATAATTAATATTAGTATTTTCAATTTCAATCCATGCTTTTATTTCCGAATTTTCCTTTTGTAATTCCTCAACTTGTAACATTCTTTCAGTTTTTTGGGGTGTATCTTGCATAGTTGTTATGGGTATATCAGTTTTTTCTTCAGAAATTTCATTTTCAGATTGTAATAAAATTACATTTTCATTTATACTAATTTCATTTAATAAGTTATTTTCTTTTTTCGAAAAATATATATTGCAATAATAGTTTAATATATATAATAAAGAAAAAGTAATTAAGATTATAAAAAATATGTAAATAATCTTTTTTTTATTTTGTGTCATAGTGATACCTAAATATAAGATAATTATTCAAAGATGCCTACATTAATATAATTTTAATGTAAAAATATTATATTATTGTAGGCAAATAATAGAAAATTGATTTATTTGGTAACTATCTTATATTTCCTTTCTTTTTAATGTTATTATAGAAATTATTGATATAATAATTAAAGTTAAAGAAATATTTAAATAATTTTCAATACCTGTTTTTGGAGTTTCATCTTTAACTTCAGGAGTTTCTTCTACTACAGGAGCTGGTTGTGTAGTTTCTTGAGTAGGTTCTGTAGTTGGTGTATTGTTATCTATGACTGGTTTTGTTTCAAGTTTTGCATATATTGTTATATTAGAAGTAATTGGAGTATCAAAATTAAATTCAGTTTCATAATCTGCATCTGAATAGAAACCAGTAATATTATAATTATCTAAACCTAATTCAGATAAATTAATTTTTTCAGTTATTTCTTGTGCTGAAAGTTTTGAACCAGTTTGTTTTGTTATATTTATAGCTTTATCAATTAAATTAATTGTTACTATATAATTTCCAGTAAAGTTGTCGCCTGAAATACTAATATCATTTCTTGTATTGCTTTCAAACAAAGCATCACCATTTTCATCAGCAACAATTACTTTATTATTTGATACATAGATTTTATCTACAGTAGTTGGTTCATTTTTTACTTCGAAACTTGATAATTGGTCATTTATCGCAAGATATATAACGTTTTCTGTTTCAGTAGATGTTAAAGTACCATTCATTACTAATGTTGGTTGATGATCTTCAGTATAAATTCCATCTCCTTTAGCAATTTCTATACCATTATTATTTGGATTACCATTTTTTCCTAAATGCAATTTTTTTATTTCTACAGTACCTGCATTAACTATTATACCACCATAACCACAATTTAAAACTGTAACATTGTCTAAAGTAAGGTGTCCACCATCATAAGCTTGTGCGCCATATTTTTTAGAATCTTTTAAAGTTATATCTTTTAAAGTAATGTTTGCTTCAATACCAGCAGTTATTAAAGTACCATTAGCACCGTCATCATGCCAATTAGTATCAACTCTTGATATTGTATGGTTATTACCATTTATTGTAATCTTCTTTGATTTTATTTCAACAGGATGTGTTAGAATAATATTGTCTGTTAAATTAATCACATTTTCGCCATCTGTTGATGCTTCAATAGCACTGCGAAGAGATTCTTCATCATTAGCATCATTTGTTGCAGCTTTTGAAAAATTTGGATTTAAAAATAATGCTATTAATAATAACATAAAAAATAGAATTGTTTTTGTTATGTTTTTCATAAAATTATCATTCCTTTCATTTTTTATATTAATACTATTTTTAAAATTGTAATTTTTTATTATTTTACTTTTTTATTTATAGTATTGTATAATATTCTATTATAACCTAGAATTTTTTTATTATACAAAATATAAACATTTTCGACAAAAAATATTTTGTAAAGAAATGAATAATATAAAATGTAATAAATAAAATATAAAAATAAATAATAAAAAAAAAG
Organism: uncultured Clostridia bacterium; assembly: GCA_947628835.1. Lineage (GTDB taxonomy): Bacteria > Bacillota > Clostridia > TANB77 > CAG-508 > CAG-269. The sequence goes on from CANRBL010000056.1 coordinate 9,354, forward strand.
AAAATAAATAAAAAATGATAAATAAAATATAAAAATAAATAATAAAAAAAGAAAATAAATAAAAAATAATAAATAAAATATAAAAATAAATAATAAAAAAAGAAAATAAATAAAAAATAATAAATAAAATATAAAAATAAATAATAAAAAAAGAAAATAAATAAAAAATAATAAATAAAATATAAAAATAAATAAT
>CANRBL010000057.1 GCA_947628835.1 uncultured Clostridia bacterium
CCGAGGAATGTAATGAAAATCTTATATTTCTATGCTTTTAGAAATTTATCCTTTTAAAACCATTAACCTGTAACAAATACCATAAAACACAAAAAATTATATTATTACTTGTTGTTATAGCTGTAATTGTAACCAACTAATAATAAAAGAATAAAAATTTTTCGAAAATACTTTTATTTTGCCTATTTTTATAGTATAATATATATGCAAATATTATAAGTATGAAAGGAATTTTCATTATGAAATATATAGATAAATTTTTGAAAAAATTAAATACTAACCGAAATACATTTGTAACATATATATTAACACTCATAACAATTTATTTAGCAGTTGATAGAATTGTAGAAATACTATTATTAATATTTACTGGTGTTTCAGTATCATATTGGGGCCCAATAAAATATACATTTGCATTAGCATGTCCAATTTTTTCTTTTCTATTTTCTGGAACATCAGATTTTGCAAAATCCAAAAGTACAAAAGTTACACTGTTGTATGCTTACTTAATTGGTTTATACATAATAGCAATTTCGATGTTTGTGCAGTGGGTTAATTTTTTTGGTTGGTTGCTATTAATTTCTGTTCCTAATTATATAGAAATTGTTACAGACTTTTCTGAATTAATAAAACCTGCATTTTGTTCTTTAGCAATTTATGTACCATTAATAACTTTATTACCATTTATTAAGAAAATTATACTTGGAATTGATGACAGCAAAGATATGATTCGTTCTATTTGGGATTACAGAGGTATAGATTTATCTGATAAAAAAGAAGGCCATGGAGCTTTCACATGTGAGGTATTTTTACTTACTGACAATGAAACTGGAAAAACAGTAACAATGCCAGAAAAACAAAGATTTCATGCTACAATTGTATGTGGTGCTTCTGGTACTGGTAAAACTACCTTAGTATTTGAACCATTAATTGCAAGAGATATTGAAAGAAAAGCATTTTTTAAAGAAGTTTCAAAAGAAATGGGATATACAGCATTAAAAACTGGAATAGCAGTTTTAAACAAGCCTTATCATAATGACTATTTAAATGAAAATTTCACACTTGATATGCTTTCACCTGTATCTGGAAAAGAAAGCGTATATAAAACATATATGAAAAAAATGATTTTAAATTCTGATATTGATATTATTTATAAAAATATGGGATTAACATATGTTGCTCCTGACTATGAAACTATATCACATATATCTGAATTTTGTAATAACTTTAATATAAAATTTAATTTAGTAGATCCATCTAATCCTGCATCTATTGGATTAAATCCATTTGTATATGATAATCCTTCCCAAATTGCTATTATTATTTCATCTTCTTTGAAAGCAATGTATAATACTGTACATGATGATATAAACGAAGCTTATAAAGAAGACCTTACAATACAGGCTTTAGAAAACTTAGCAATTTTATTAAAAGTAATGTATCCTATAATGCATGATGGAGCTTTACCAAATATTGATGATTTGTTAAAATTATTAGTTAATTTTGATTTAGTAGAAAAAATGTGCCAAATTATGAGTCAAGATGAAGAACTTGTAGAAAAATATAATATTCAACTTGCATATTTTAAAAAACATTTCTTCAAAGATGGTTCAGCAAGAGCAGAAACAGAAAAATACGTATATTCTGCTGTCACACAATTAGACAATTTATTAAGACTTCCTGGTGTAAAATCTATACTTTGTAACAGACACAATAATATAAATTTTGATGACGCATTAAAAAACGGAGATGTAACATTAGTTTGTACAAGAAGAGGTGATTTAGGTGCTTCTAGTAATAAAGCTTTTGGATTATTCTTTTTACTATCAATGCAACATTCAGTATTAAAAAGACCTGGAAACGAAGTTTCTAGAATACCTCACTTTTTATATATTGATGAATTTGCAGACTTTGTTTCAAAAGCCACAGAACCATTATTTGTACTATATAGAAAATATAAAGTTGGAACCATTATCTCTACACAAAACTTAGATCAACTAGAAAATGGTACTTCTAAGGAAAAAGTAAAACAAACCATACTTGCAAACTGTGATAATAAAATTTACTTAGGTCATGGTAGTCCTGAAGATAATAAATGGTGGTCTACAGCATTAGGTCAACATAGAGAATGGACATATTCAAATAATATGGATATGAATAAACTAGAATATGACACAAAATATGGAAATATTAAATGGGCATGGGTTGATTATTTCCAACCAGATAAGTTGGCAGCTTTACCTTTTAAAGTTTGTGGTTACTCTGTTATTGGAGATAATGGTAGACCTATGAGAGGAGAAGGAAAATTAAAATTCGTTGACGCAAAATACAAAGAAAAACAAATATCTAAAACATATAACTTTACTAAATATACAGCAGGTATTGTTGAAGAAGAAAAAGAAGATAAGAAAGCAAATAAAAAATTTAATCCTAAATATGTTGATTTCACAGATGAAACAGATGAAATTAATCCTATCCAAACAAATACATCAGACTCTGGATTTTTGTTTGATAACGAAGATGCAATTATCTTTGATTTAAAAAATAAAAAAAATAATTAAAACATAACCAAATAGTAGGATTTTCTATCATATAGAAAATCCTACTATTTGTAAAATTATGCCACAACTCACTCCTATTATATATAATAAACTTAATATTTTTATATTTTCTTTTAAACTTTTATTCACTTTAAATAATATTATTAAACCAAGACCTGCATTAACTAATAAACCTGAAATCATAATTGAAACACTTATAATATTATCTATATATAATTTTGTTAGTATTACAGATGAAGCACAATTTGGTATTATTCCAATAATTCCTGCTATAACATGTCCTAACATTGATTGGTCTGAAATAAAGTTTTCTAGATTTTCTTCCCCTATTATATGTATTACAAAATTTATAACAAATGTAATTATCAAAATAAATATTGTAATATTTAATGTATGTTTTATAGCTGATTTTACTATACTTTTCTCACAATGACAGTGTTCGTGTTCGCATATATCAACAATCATTTCTTCATCATTTTGATTTTTATTTTTCCACTTCAATATACTATCTATAATTAGTCCTGCTAATATGCCTACAATTAATTTTACTAATAATATTTTTAATATAATATCTATTTGTATTCTTTCAGATATTAATATTGGTAACATTTCATCTGATGTAGACAAAAACACTGCTATCAATGTTCCTAATGTTATTACTCTTCCTGCATATAAATTAGCTGCTGAAGCAGAAAAACCACATTGCGGAAATATACCTAATAAACCTCCTATTATTGGACCTAATTTTCCAGAACGCTTTATTGTTTCTCTTGCCTTTTTACTTGTTTTATGTTCTATATATTCCATAATTAAATATGTAACTAATAAAAATGGTATTAATTTTATACAGTCAACTAGCGTTTCTTTTATTATATCTATCAAATTTTTTTCATTCCTTCCTAATTCATTCTTATTACTTTTATTTTTACCAAATTACAACATTCTATATTTTACCATTATATATATCTTCAATAAATTTTTCTTTTATTTCTGGTGGAAGTAACAATATTTTATCTATTTCATCTTTGTTTACTATTTCTGGAATATAATCTCCACTACTTGCATATTTAGGATTGCCTGAAAATTCTGGTCCATCACCTGTTCCAAATTCGCCACTTATATATTTGCACAAATAATAGATTTCTATTTGATTAAATTTTTCTGATTTATTTTCATATAGTTTTTTTACAATCTCAATATCAATTCCTAATTCTTCTTTTATTTCTCTTTTTGTTCCTTCTTCATATGTTTCATTATCTTCTAAACCACCACCTGGAAATGTATAATATTCACTAATATCTTTATTTTGCACATTCTTTCTATGCATTAGTGCAAAGCCATCATTCATTGGTATTATTCCACTTACTCTAATTCTTTCCATAATTTTTTCTCCTTTTTTATCACAAATTTGAAGTTGATATATATCAACTTCAAATTTACTTTAGTTATTTTCTGATGTATCATTACTTTCTATATTTTCTTCAGTAATATTTTCCTCTTTTTTATTTTCTTGTGTTTCATCTTTTTCTGTTATATCGCTTTCTGCACTTTCTTCTATTGCATTTCCTTCTACTACATTTTGCTCTGTTACACTTTCTTCTGATTTTTTAATTGTTTCATAGTTTGCTTCTTGTTCTGAAGTATTTACATTTTCATTGTTTTCTTCTATTGTAGTAGTTTGTTCTTCATTAGAATTATCTAAAACTTCAACCTCTTTTGCTTCTTCTTCTTGTATTGGTTCTTGTTTCGCTCCACATTGTGGACAAAATTGAGCATTTTTATCTATTTCTGAACTACATTTTTCACATTTTCTCTTATCTTTCAATGCTAATACGTCTTTTAAACAATTTTCTATTTCTGCTGATAATACATCAATTTTTGTACATTCTTCTAATAATTCTTGTTTTATATTTATTTCTTCTTCTCTAATATGTTTTTCATAAACTTTTTTTCCAATTTCTTTATATATTTCTTGAATCTCTGCTTTATTTTCATTCATTTTCAATCTTAATTTAGCCTCTTTAGCTAATTTTCCAGTTTTTTCAGCAGTTACCTTATATGTTTCACTTGCTTTTTTTCCTAATTTATCAAAAAATTCCATTTAAAAAACCTCCTAATTTTTTACAATTCAGTAACCCTATTATTTTTTGCTTTTGTACTAAATTGTAACCTAATTTTTTCTATTTTTTATAGTATAAATTTTTTTTACAAAAATTATACATTCATACTTATTAATTATTTCAATTTTTCAAATAATAGAAAAGTATTACTTACATTTCCTATTATATATTTTATTCCATCTTTTTATCTCTTGTCATTAGTAAATTTAAAGCTTTATCTGGTTTTAAATTTTCATATAGTATTTTATATACTATTTCTACTATTGGCATTTCTATATTATATTTATTACATAACTCATATGCTACTTCTATATTATCAATACTTTCTATTGTCATACCAACCTCTTTTTTAGTTTCTTCTAAAGTTTTACCTTGACCTATTAGTTTGCCTGCTTTTCTATTTCTACTATGTTCACTCAAACATGTTACTATTAAATCACCTAGACCACTTAAGCCATAAAAAGTTTCTTTTTCAGCCCCTAATTCAACTCCCAATCTTGCAATTTCTACTAATCCTCTTGTAATTAAGGCCGCATATGCATTATCTCCTACTCCAATACTATTTGCAATACCTGAACAAAATGCTATTATATTTTTTAATGCTCCTCCTATTTCTACTCCTTTAATATCATGTGATGTATAAACTCTCATAGTAGGGGACATAAATATATCCTGCATTTTTGTTAACAAATCATTGTGTTCTGAAGCTATAACCATTGCTGTTGGTATAGCCCTTGAAACTTCTTCTGCATGACTTGGACCTGATAATACAGCAATTTTTGCATTTGGTATTTCTTCTATAATAACTTCATCTAATGTTTTTAATGTTTCTTTTTCCATTCCTTTTGTACATATTATTATTGGCTGATTTGTTACATACTGCTTATATTCTTTTACAATATTTCTTACAAATTTTGATGGTGTTACATGTAATATAAAGTCAGAATTCTCTATTACACTTTTATAATCTGTCATACATTCTATATTTTTTGGAAGTTTTACTTCTGGCAAGAATTTACATTTTTTTTCTTTATTTATTAAATCTGCTTCTTCTTGCATAAAAGACCATATTTTTACATTATTTCCTAAGTTAGCTAAATGAATTGCAAGTGCAACTCCCCAACTTCCACTTCCTATTATTGCTACATTTTTCATATTTAATTACATTCCTTCCTCGATTTATAAAAGGCTTATATATAAATTATAATATATTATTTAATTATACATAAAACGCAAACAATTTAATATTCTTAACTTATTTATTAAAACTTAATTTATTTTCTTTTCCACTCAAAATTCTTTGTATATTCGCTCTATGATTAAATATTACTATAAAAGCTAAAATTATACTATATACCAAATATCCACTACCTTCTGATACAATATAATGCTCTGATATGAATAATGTTAATACTGGAAATAATATTGCAGCTCCAACTGACCCCATAGATACCATTTTACTAAATACTATTAATACTAATGCAAATACTAAACAGATTAAACCTATTTGCCAATTTGTTATTAATATTACTCCTAAAGCTGTTGCTACCCCTTTACCTCCTCTAAATTCAAAAAATATTGGAAAGGTATGACCTAAAACTGCAAAAAGCCCTGCTATTTGTACTAACAAATTTTTATCTGCATTTTGAGCTATTTTTCCCGCTATTAGCGCTACTATTATTGCTACTACCCCTTTTGAAATATCGCATATTAATGTTAATGCTGCCGCTTTTTTTCCTACCGTCCTTAATACATTTGTACTTCCTCCATTTAAACTTCCCTTTTCTCTAACGTCAAATCCAGCAAATTTTCTACTAAATATTACTGAAAAACTTATGCTACCTAAAGCATATGCTATTATTGCTACAACTATATATACTGCCATAAAAATACCTCCTTTTAATTAAAATCTTTTTCTAATTTTTCTCTTGGAATTAATCGTATTGGTGTACCTTGTAGTCCAAATTCCTTTCTTATATGATTTATTAAATATCTTTGATATGAAAAGTGAAATAGTTCTATACTATTTACAAATATTACAAAAGTCGGCGGTTTTGTCGATACTTGTGTTGCATATAAAATTTTTAATCTTTTTCCTTTATCTGTTGGTGGCTGAACTATTGAAATTGCTTCATTTATTACCTGATTTAACATAGATGTTGTTACTCTTAATGCATTTTGTGAGGCTACATCATTTATCATATTAAATATTTTATCTATTCTTTGACCTGTTTTTGCAGAAATAAAAATTATAGGTGCATATGATAAATATGACAATTTATTATATACTTCTTTTCTATATTTTTCTAATGTTCCTGTTTCTTTTTCATATTCGTCCCATTTATTAATAACAATAATTATTCCTTTTCCTGCTTCATGAGCTTCCCCTGCTATTTTTGCGTCTTGCTCTGTTATACCTTCTAAACAATCAATCATTATTAAACATACATCTGCTCTTTCTATTGCAAGCATTGTCCTCATAACACTAAATTTTTCAATTCTTTCTTTTACTTTATTATGCCTTCTTATTCCTGCTGTGTCTATAAATACATATTTTCCATATTGATTTTCATAATATGAATCTATTGCATCTCTTGTAGTTCCCGCAATATCACTTACTATGTTTCTTCTTTCTCCTAACATTTTATTTATTAATGATGATTTTCCTACATTTGGCTTTCCTATAACGGCTACTTTAATTATATCTCCTTCTTCTTTTTTTCCATCATCTTGCGGAAATTTTTCATATATGCTGTCTAATACATCTCCTATACCTTTTGCATTTGCTGCAGATATTGCAAGTGGCTCACCTATTCCTAAATTGTAAAATTCATATATATCATCTATCTCTTTACCAAAATTATCTGCTTTGTTGCATACTAATACTATAGGCTTTTTGGATTTTTTTAACATTAATGCTATTTCTTTATCTGCTGCTGTTACTCCTTGCTTTATATCTGTTAAGAATATTATAACATCTGCTATTTCTATTGCTATATTTGCTTGTTCTCTCATTTGTGATAATATTATATCATTCGTGTTTGTTTCTATTCCTCCTGTGTCTATTACAGTAAATTCTCTGCCTCTCCAATTTGTTTCTGCATATACCCTATCTCTTGTTACTCCTGGAGTATCTTCTACAATTGAAATTCTTTTTCCTACTATGTAATTGAAAAATGTTGATTTTCCTACATTCGGCTTTCCTATTATTGCAACTATTGGTTTTGACATTTTTTCACCTCTTTTTTCCATTTTATGTTCTCCTAAGATTTTACTATAAAATTCAAAAAATAGCAAATAAATTTGCTATTTTTTTCTTGAAATTATTACAGGCTAATGATTTTATATAAAACCATACACAACTAACTTGAATAACCATCTATTAAATATACTTACATTTTCAAACATAGATTTCTCCTTTTCAAAAAAGCAAAATATTTAGTAAAAAAACTAAAATACTTTGCTTTTGACTACTTATTTAATTATATTTAAATTCATAGCATAATCAAATGATATTCTTTCAAATCTTCTAGTTTTTTTCCATCCTTCCTCTTTATGTGACAATTCAGATATATCAGTCACAGTTTTATTCTTTAGTGTTTTTATTATAGTATCAATTATTTTTTTTTCAGTATAACTTATTTTATTTAAATCATAATTTCCATTACTTATAATTTTTGTTGTATTACCATTTTCAGTTTCAATATCTTCTCTTATATATTTATCATCTA
>CANRBL010000058.1 GCA_947628835.1 uncultured Clostridia bacterium
CTACTTTTATTTGTCCTTTTTCATCTGTTTTTCCTTCTATGTAATATTCTTCTCCACTTTCTGCTTTGATTTTTATTCTTACTTCTGTATTTGGTATTCTTATTCTTTCTGATTTTTCATTTACTTTTTCTAATAGTAATGTATATGCATTTTTCTTTTCGTCTTCTTTCATTTCATTTTCTATCTTTATTTTTATTTTGGTTATTTCTATTTCTTTTATTTGGGTTTCTTCTGTTCCTTCTATTTGTTCCTCTATTTGGATTCTCTCTTTTTCTATTTCTACTTTTACATTTTCTCCTTTTACTATTTCATATCCTTCTACTTCTATTTTGTTCGTTTCTTCATTCTTTCTAAATGTTATGTTTAAGATCATTTCTTCTTCATTTAGCTTGTATCCTTGTGGTGCTTTTATTTCTTTTATTACATATTCATATGTTCCTTCTTTTGGTTTTGCTTTCATTATGTCTATTTTTCCTTCTTCGTCTGTTGTGTATTCTATTTTTTCTTCATTTGGCGCTGTTACTTCTATTACTGCATTTGCTAAACATAATTGTTCGTTGTCTTTGTCTATTTTTTGCAGCTCTATTTCATATTGTTGTTCTTTTATGTCTGGCGTTTCTTCTTCTTTTTCATTTTCTATTTCTATTTTCATATTCTTCTCTTCTTCATATGTGCTCACTTCTAATTCTTCACTTCTTTCTTTTATACCTAGCTTTTTACTTGTGCTGTCTCTTCTGTATTCTACTTCCATTTCTCCATCTATTTTTTCATATCCTTCTGGTGCTTCTATCTCTTCTAATGTTACTTTACTTCTTCCTGTTCCTTGTAATCCTTTTATTACTATGTTTCCTTCTTCATCTGTTTCTACTTCTGGTATGTAGTATTCTTCTCCACTTCCCATTTCTATTTTTACTTTGAATTTCGCTCCTTTTAGATTTTCTCCTTTTTCGTCTTTTTTATGGATTGTTATTTCATATGTGTCTTCTGTTTCTTCTTTTTCATCTTCTATTTTTACTCCTATATAGCTTTGTGGTTGTGTTCCGTCTTCTTTTTTGGTTATTTCTGCTTCTCCTTCTATTACATATGCATCTATTATGTGCATTTCTCCTGTTTCATCTGCTTTAAATTCTACTTCTAATTTTACTTCTCCTGCTATTTTGTATCCACTTGGAGCTTCGATTTCTTTTATTGTGTATTCGTATTTTCCTTCTTTTTCTGGCATTTTTATGTTTTGTAATAGAATTCTTCCGTATTCGTCTGTTGTTCCTTCTACTTCTCCTACTTCTGGTATTTCTATCTTGAATTTCGCATTTGGTAGCCTTATTTCTTTGTTTTCACTGTCTACTTTTGTTAATAAAAAGTTGTATTCTCCTTTTAGTTCGTTTGATATTGTTACTATTAATTGCTTGTTTTTGTTATCTACATAGTAGTCTACATTCGCTGAATCTTTTCCGTCATCACTGTCATCACTGTTCATTTTCTTTGCTTTTCCTGTTACTGGATCTATATAGAATTGTATCCATTTACTCTTTCCGTCAAAATATCTATTTGGTGGGGCTACTAATTCTGTTATATCTACATTTATTACTCCGTCTGCTTGTAATTCTTCTATACTTATTAGTCCATCATGGTTTACTCCTTTTATTGTTAGTGTTTTTGTTGTGTCTGTTTTTTCTATGTATCTTTCTCCTTGTTCTCCTGTTTGGGCTTCTTTGTTATACATATTTCCTTGTCCATTTTGGGCTGATACTTTTATTTTTAATTCTGCTTCATTTATTCCTATTCCCCATGGTAAACTGTTTTCGGCATATCTTATTTCTGAGTCTATTTTTTGTACTATTAGTTCCCAACTGTCTTTTGCTTTTCCTTGGTCTTCCGCTTTTATTGTTATTTCATTTTCTGCGTTTTCTATTCCTGTTATGTCTTTACTTGTTCCTATTATTTGAGCTCCTGTTATTTTTACTTTTGTTTCTTCATCATTATAGTCATACTCTGGTTCTTCTTGACTTTCTTCTTCTTCTCCTTCTATTGGGTCTTCTACATCGTCATAGTCTTCATAGTCCTCTTCTTCCTCTTCTGGATCTATTGCTTCTTCTACATCATTTTCATCTTCTTTATTTTCATCATCTTCTTCATTGTATTCTTCGTCTACATCTTCTACTTCTTCATCATCATCTGATTCTTCATCTATTTCTTCATTTCCGTCATATCCTTCATCATAATCTCCGTCTTCATCATATTCATAGTCTTCGTCTTCTTCATCTTCGTTTTCTTCTCCTTCTCCGTCATTTCCTTTACTGTAATTGTCTCCATCTTCTTCGTCATATTCATCATAGTAGTCGTCTTCTCCTGCTTCTTCTTCTTCATGATTTTCATAATCTTCTTCATTATCTATTTCTGCAATTTTTTGTATTCCTTGTATTCTTTCTGTTTGTTCTTCTATTTCTTTCTCCATCATTGATATGTTTAAGGTGTCTGGCTCATCTTCCCAATCTTCTCCATCGTCTCCTCCTTCACTGTCTTCTCCTTCGTATCCATCGTCTACTACATCTCCTTCGTATGTTACTTCTATTATTGTGTCTTCTTTACTTATCTTGTATCCTTCTGGAGCTGAGATTTCTACTATTCTAAAGTAGTATGTTCCTGTTGGTTTTTCTGGCCATTCTATGCTTCCTATTCCATTTTCTTCTGTCATTACATACCATTCTTTTCCTGTTTGCATATCTTCTATCTTATATGTTGCTCCTGCTAGTAATATTGTTTCATCTTCACTGTCTGTTTTTACTATATTAAATTTTAAGCCTTGTGTGTTTACTAATTCGATTTCTACTTTGTCGTTTTGTTCACTTATTTTTACTTTGTCTTTTAGACTGTTTGATGTTTTTTCTTCTACTAGTTCTATTGTTCCATCTTCTGCTCTTGTTAATGTTACATATTTTTCCTTTGTACTTCTTACATATCCTTCTGGTGCTTCTTTTTCTTTTATTGTTACTTGTATTTCTCCTTTATTACTTAATCCTTCAAATTTTATTTTTCCATCTTTTCCTGTCTCTATTTCTTTACTTACATCTGTTATACTTCCATCTTGGTTTTCTAATAACAATTTTGCTTCTATTTGTGCTCCTTCTAATGCTTCTCCTTTGCTGTTTTCTTTTATTATATCTATTTCATATGTATCTTCTAGCGTTGGTGGGTCTGGTAGATCTGGATCGTCTGGGTCTGGATTTGTCTGTGGTGGGGTCTTTTTATTTGCTACATTGAATTGTAGGTATGTTCTATATGCGTCTCCTTCTCCTTTAGTTGTTAATTCTAGTAATGGATTCCCTGTTTTTGTGTCTTTTCCTTCATCTAATACCTTTACTTCTTTTATTGTTAATATTTTTTCTTTTCTTCCACAATATTCATATTCTTTTTCCTCATATGTTATTTCTATTTCTCCTTCTCCATCATTTATGTCATATCCTTTTGGCGCTTCTTTTTCTTTTATTTTGTATTTGTATGTTCCTTCTTTTTCATCTTTTAAGTATGCTACTCCTAATCCTTTTTCTGCTGTTCCTATTTCATATTTGGCATTTGTTGTTTCGTTTGTTATTTCATATATTGCTCCATTTATTTTTATGTTTCTGTCATCTATATCTGATTTTTCTATTCCTATTTGCACTTTTTCTTTATTCTTTATTACTACTTCTAGGTTCTTTCCTCCATCTGTTATTTCTACCCTTACATACCCATCTTCTGTTATTACATATGTCCTGTCTTTACTTACTTTTGTTTCTTTTCCTTCTATTTCTATGCTGTCTATATCTATTTTCTTTGTCGTTTTATCTCTATCGTATGTTATTTTTACGTTTTCTGCTAATGGTATGTATCCTATTGGTGTTTCTATTTCTTTTATGTTTAATGTTATTTCTCCTACTCCTGTTAATTGTAATTTCGTGTTGTCTGTTTTTGCTACATAATTTCCATTTCCTTGGCCTACATTTTTGTATACTTGTTTGTAATCTCCTTGTCCTAATGCTACTTTTTGGTATTTATTATTATTTGTTAATTTGTAGTCTCCCTGCTTTTCTCCTACATATTGATACGTTTTTATTATATTTCCTTTTCCTTCTTTTACCTTTTTATATGCATTATTTACAAAACTATAATATGTTTTATTGTATTCTCCTTTTCCATATCCTACATATTCATATCTTCCGTCTGCTGTTTTTATATATTCTCCTTTTCCTTCTTTTACTTTTGTGTATTTTGCTGTGTTTCCTACTGTTGTTGCTACTGTTTGTACTTCGTATTCTCCTTTTCCTGGTTCTACATATGTATAGCTTCCATCTTCTCCTTTTGTATAACTTCCTTTTCCTTCTCCTACTTTTACATATTTCTCTGTTGCTCCTTTACTTATTGCATATCCTTCTGCATTTGTTTGTCTGTAATAGTATTTTATGTCTGTTCCTATTCCTCCTGCTTTTCCGTCATTTGCTGTTTGCTCTATATTAAATACTGCTCCTTCTACTCCTAGTCCATTCTCTAGTCCTTCTTTTCTTATTTGTACTGTGTAATATTCTTCATTTTTTGCTACTACATCTACATTTGTCTTTCCTGCATATTCGTTATTTACATCTAATTTTCCTTCTACTATCGTGTCATTTTCTTTCTTTATATATGACGCTCCGTCTGATTTTGTTGTTTGTACTTTTTCTGGATAGTATTCATTATATTCCTTATCTACATATGCTCCTCCTATTTCTAGCATACTTGGGTTTGTGTCTTTTATTTCATATTCTGCATTTTTTTCATTGTCTATTTCTCCATTTACATATCTAAATGTATATTTAGTATAGTATTTTACTTCTGGCTCTTGTGTTATATTTCCTTCTCTATCATATCTATATGTTGTTACTATATACAGTTTATTTGCTTTTACTTTTTCTGTTCCACTATTATTTGTTTCTATTCTTTCTCCTATGTTTCTTTCATTTATTGCTGTTATTGTTACTATGTTTCCATATTCATCATATTCTACTTTTAATTTCATCTTTCCTGGTGCATTTTTACTTACATTTGTATATATTTCATTTTTCGTTGTTTCTTTCTCTCTGTTTATTATCTGTCCGTTTTCTGTTTGTATCTTTTCTCTTTTATCTGCTTTTTGGTTTCCATCTGATGTATATCTTGGTGATATACTGTATGATATTACTCTGTTATAGTACACACTTGTATTTGCTCTTTTTAATGCATTATAATATGCTTTCCATGCTTCATCATAATCTACATCTGGATTATTTAAATCTTCTTCTGCTTGTTCTATTTTTCTTCTTGTTTTTTCTGTTCCTTCGTATACTACTTCTCCTACTTGCCCTATTCCTTCTTCATATAACTTATATAGATTTCCTCTTTTTCTAAATCCTATATATGATTTTAGTATCTTTTCTTCTCTTGCATATCTTACTTTTCCTATCGTTCTACTTCCTATCGATTTTATGTAATAACTTAATGTTTTATTTGCTGTATATGCTCCATACCCTTCTTGCCTTGTCTTTACTTGTCCCGCTATACTTCCTAATACCGTTTTCGTACTTTTTATATTATTTCCTGTTTGCTTTATGCTTGTATAACTTGTTCCTGGTATTACTTTTGTTGTATCCCCTGCTGTTTTCCATAATTTTGTACTCTCTGTTGGTAGGTAATAATAGTAATAAAATGCTGAGCCTCCTCTATTTACTATGTATCCTGCATTTCCTACTTTTATATTACTGTCTCCTGAGTCTACTGCTTCTATATTTATTGATGTTTTTTCTCTATATACATAGCTTCTAAATGCTACTTTTATTTGGTTTCCTTTTGTTACATATACTGCTAATCCCATTTTTTGATTTTCTTTTCCATCATTTTCTGTTACTATTCTTAATTCGTCACTTACTTTTTTCTTTGCTGTATTATATATACTTACTTTTTCTATTTTTGTTACTTTTCCATTTGCGTCCCTTGTTATTTGCATTAATCCTTTTAAGTTTGCTTTACTTGTTTTGTTTGTATTTGTGTTTGTCTTTTCTATTGTTATCTTTTTTCCTTGCATACTATACTTAGCTGTTTTTATTGCTTTTCCTGATATATTTGTCGTTCCTACTGTTTCTGGATTTATTGTCTCTGATATGCTTATTATTATATTCCCTTCTTTGTCATATATATCTTGGTCTCCTATTATTCTTTTGTCTCCCATTTTTCTTAGTAAGTTTCCTTTTTCATCATATATATCTTGGTCTTCTATTGTTCCATATTGTGTTATTGTACTTCCATCTGGTCTTGTTACTACTATTTTTGCTACTTCTAGCTGCTGTGTTTCATTATCTGTTGCTAATGTTATCTCATATGTATTTGGGTCTCTTACAAATCCTGGTACTATGTCTGTTTGTTCTATATTTATTACTACTCTTCCTACTCCTGCTATTTTTTCTTTATTTATTACTCCTTTTTGATTTCCTACTTTTTGTGTATTTACATTGTATATTTCTCTACTTGCTGTTAATCCTGTGTCTTCTGTTAATACTTCATAATTACTATAGTCTGCTCCACTTAAGTTGTAATAATTTCCATTTGCATCCTCTATATCTACATTAAATTCTGCTCCATTTAATCCTGCTCTTCTACTATATAGATAATCTCCTCCTCCTGGTGCTTGTGCATAATTTAATTGTTTTAATACTAACTGATATTCTGGCTGGTTCTTTTGATGTATTTGGATTATATTCTTTTTGTAGTCTACTGATATTTCACTGTCATTATTTTTTGGTGCTATATATGTTCCATTTTCATTTACTTGAATTCCTTGTATTGTAACTAGTCCTGTTATTTCATCTACCTCTATTTCTGCTTCTCTTGGTGATAATACATAGTCATCTGATACAAATCCTCTTGGTACTTCTGTTTCTTGTGTCGTTATCTTTATTTTTCCATTTAATTCATATCTATCTGTCTGTATCTTTCCATTATCATTTGTTAATACTCCTGTTTGTTCTTCTATCGTTTCTTTACTTTCTTGTCCATCTGTACTTTTTGTAATACTTTCTACCTTTAAGTCAAATTTTGCTCCTTTTACTTCTCCTCCTCCTTGTATGTTTGTTTTATATATTTCTACTCTATATGTTGGCTTATTTTGTATTTCTATTTTTATTGTGTTTGTTTCTTCATCTATTGTTACATCATAGTATACATCCTCTGCTGGTTGTGTTGTCCTTAAGTCATCGTAGTCTATGCTTACTTGTCCTGTTTTTTCATTTTCCTTTAATACTATTATTCTTGTCTTTTTGGTACTTTCATTTTCTACATATCCTTCTGGCGATTTTGTTTCTACTATCTCTACTACTGTTGTTCCATGCATTACATATTCTTTTCCTGTCGCTACTCCTTTTGCTGTTTGTAATTTCTCTGTTTCTTCTGTTTGCTTCTCATTATTTTTGTCTGGTATCTTTGGTTCAGTTTGTTGTACTACTTGATTACCCGAAGTATCTTCATTACTTGAATTACCTGAAACGCCATCATTATTTGAAGTATCTCCACTATTTGAAGTATCCTCACTATTTAAATTATCTTCACTATTTGAATTGTCTACATCTGTATATTTATTCGTAGCTTTTTCATTTAATATTGTTTTTACTTCAAATTCTGCTGTTTCATCTATTTTATCTCCTGTTGCTGCTGATTTTTTTGTTATTTCTACATTGTATACTGGTTGATTTTCTAGTATTACTGTTATTTCAAATGCATCTGGATCTATCTTTAGCACTTCTTCTCCTGTTGCTGTTTTTCTTATTGTTCCATCTTCATTTACAAATTCTCTTGAACTTTCTCCTGCATTTATTTGTGGTATTCCATCGCTGTTTACATTAAATACTAATTTCTTCTTTGCTTTTGTTTCATCATCTTCTAAGTATCCTTGTGGTGATTTTTCTTCTTTCATTGTTACTGTTACTGTTTTTCCTGCTTCCATTAGGATTCCTTTTCTATGCTCGTATTCTCCATTTACATCTGTTGTTCCTTCTGTCTCTATTGTTCCTTGTTTTTCATTTTGGGCTTCTACTTTTATTTTTGCTCCCTCTAATGGTACTTCTTGGTCGTCTTGTGTCGTATATTTATCTATCTTTCTTGTCATTACATAATATCCCATATGGTTCTGTGCTGTTATTTTTATTGT
>CANRBL010000059.1 GCA_947628835.1 uncultured Clostridia bacterium
CCAAAAGTTACATGAGAGCCAATGACTGTATTGTTTCCTACGGTTTCAGGCTGCAAAGCTGACATAAATTTTCCTCCCTCTTAACGATTTTCCATCTTTTAATACCTTTACATTCACCATCTTTTTGTGACGGCGATTCTTTCCGAAGAGAAATTTTCCTTGCAAGTTTTCTACAATGAAAATATCATGCATCCATTCCAGTATGAATCTGACATCCTTTAATTCTATTTTTTTAAATTTATAGATTTTATTTTTTTAAATTATTTAATACCACTTCAAAAATATTTCTGTTATATTTTTAAAATATACTAAATATTCTTAAATATAAGAACTTAAATAATTTCCCGCATCTGTTGCAATAATTTCTCCTGAAATACACTTTGATCTATCACTCATTAAGAATAATGCCACTTCAGCAACCTCTATCGGCATAAAATACCTTCCTGAAGAAATACGTGGTTCATATAGATTATCCGTTTCTTTTATACCTGTCATATTGCTCACGGTTATTCCCGGCGCAATAGCATTAATTCTTACCTTTTCTTTATAGAAGCGTCGTGAAATACCTCTTGTTAAACTATTCAATGCTGCCTTAGTGAGACCATATGGAATATCATCACATTGAATACCTCTTTCACTCGAAATAACTATGATATTAAATTGTTCACTAATATTTCTTAATTTTATAAATTTTTGTAACAAAAAATACGTACCCTTTAAATTTATATTAAACTGTTTATCATAATCTTCTTCAGAAACATCATATATCATTTTCTCATGCAATGATATGCCTGCATTACAGACCAATCCATTGATATCTCCTACATTTTCTTTAACATTATTATATAAATTTTCTAATTCTTTAATATTACTATTATCAAATACAAAATAAATACAATTTGAGCCTATGTTTTCTTGTGCTGTTTTTAATTTATCTAAATTACGTCCTGTAATTATTACCGTAGCGCCTTCTTCCGCAAATCTCTTTGCAATTGCATAACCTAAACCACTTCCACCCCCAGTTATCAAAATTCTTTTTCCGTCTAATTCACGATGAAATTCCATTGTATACAATTGTGTTGTTACTTTTATTTCAGGTATACCTTGAAATATCCATTTACAAAATCTTTTTATATATTTCATAATATTACCACCTTTTTATTAACTTTTTTATTATTCTTACACCTTTTTCTTTCCATATATTTTTTAGTATTTGTTTAGATTTTTCTCTTTCAGATACTCTTATATTTCTTAATAACTTCAAAGCCTCACTTTCATCATATTCTGTTGTAAAAACTTCAAATACAATTGATTTTGAATTTTCTGTTAATGGACTTAAAAATTCATCTATCTTTTCAACAAATTCTCGTTTATTATGAGCGGTCAAATATTTATATCCTAAATCTTCAGAATAATTTCTTATTAAATTTTCAGACTTCCTTCCATAATGATTACCCGCTGCAATATAATCATCAGCTTTACTGCCAAAGATATTTCCAAGATGATTATACATTTTAAATTCCGTTCCTTTTCCATTGTTAACGACTATAAGTCTTACATTATTTCCTACATGACGATTTCCCAAAACATTCATATCATAAAAAAAAGCTAAATCACCAACCACACCATAATAAATTTGATCAGGATTATATAACGAAGCTCCTACTAATGTTGAAATACACCCATCAATTCCAAAACCTCCAGTATTAGAATGCCCATGTATATATTTATAATTCTCAAAAAAACTCCAACATCGTAAAGAATTTAATATTCCCATATGTAAATTACTTCCAACTACCATTCTCCTTAAAGTTTCTTTAGCAATCCAAGCATTTGAAAAAGGTAGTTCAGGAATTGCCTTTTCTAATTGTAAACATTCCTTTTCCCATTCATGATAAAAACTAATATTTTTTTCAAAATCCGTCTCTGCATAATATTGAAAAAATTGGTCTTCTTCCATTTCAAATACTTTAGAAATTTTTCCAAATGTATCTCTTATTTTACCATCAGGATTTACACGCCAAACTTCCCTTGGCATCATTCCCATGTCCGTACCAAACACATTTCCAATATGAATCATTAAATCAAAAGTTCTTAGCTTAGAATAATAGTAATCCTGACTGCATAATAAACTAGCTAAAATTCCATACTTCCCATTATAATTACTTGTACGATCACAAAATACAACACCATTAAATTTCTCACAAAAAATATCAACTATATCACAAAGTTTTTTACTCCACTTACCATGTTCACTTACATAAATACCCACATTTTTTGCTGATATATCTGGCAGCATATCACCAAATTTATATTTTTTTATATATCTTACCTTCGGTAATTGTGATAATTTAAAATTACTGTTACATTCAGATACCATATTTATATGTCCTGGTCCATATCCTTTTTCACTTATAGAATTTATTACATCATTAATTTGAATTTCAGCAAACCATAAATCTTCATTGTTCCTCACAAGCGGTATATGTACACTTTTTACCAATATATCATTCGGTTCAATTCTTCGATCTAATACCTGTGGTCGATTATGACCAATATAACTAAATGATTGAGTAAAAGTTACTGCTAAAATCGGCAACTTACTATAATACGCCTCTGTTAATCCCGGAAAATAATTTCTTGATGCAGTTGCACCTGTGCATGTCAAAACAACTATTTCCCCAGATTCTTTTGATAACCCACATGCTATATATGCGCCTGAACGCTCATCTGGCGCAGAATAAATTGTGAAAAACGGATCATTTTGTATACTGCCTACAAAAGAAATATTCATTGTTCCAGGACTTGCAATTACTTTTGATATATTATTCGCTTTTAATAAAGCAATTAATATTTGTATACTTTTTTCACTTGTATATCCCATATCTATTTCCTCCCCAACACAATATTAAATATAAATTTCACTGTTTTCCTTTCTATCGCAACATTTATTACCATAAAAATAAGTGACATACAAAAAAGGCTCAAAAACGCTGTTAAAAAAAACGAAAACATATCATTTACTTGTATAGGATGAAAAATGAAATATATACAAATTAATATATATATTATATTGTTTATAAATATTCTCCTAATGGTATATATACATTTTCTTTTTAAAATAACTTGATTTGCCAGTATAGTTAACATAGTCAGTTTATATAATAAAGAACAAATTGTAGCAAAAACAACCCCATAAATTCCAAATTTCAATGACAGTATTAAGGATAATACAACATTTAAAGCAGCTTCTATTAATGAATATTTCATTGATTGTTTAGCATACCCTGCTATACATACTAAATTTCCAGATACATATCTGTCCCAAGACAACAACTGTACTTCTCCCATCATAAAAGGCAAATATTTATAAACATAATTAATATCCGCCACTCCTTTTATATAAAGCTGGACAAAAGGAATAGTTAAAACAGCACAAGATGACATTGCAATACTCATTAACATTATAAATACAGTTTCATAACCATCATGAAACCTCACATACCTTTCTTTGTCTGCAAAAAAAACTTGTCCCAAAATATAGCTAACACTAGAATAAAAAACATTCATTAATGATGCCAAATTGCTATATATCATATTATATACAGAATATACACTTGCTAATGCTGTTGAAAATACAGCAGACAATAAAAACATATCTGTCGAAGAAAATATCGTCCATGCAATATCACTTATAACATACGCATTTCGATCTTCTAATTTCTTTTTATTTTCTAAATACTGTATTTTCACCCAAGGATATACTTTCTTGGTATATACATAATAAATAACTAATCTAAGAAAAGATATTAACAAAGCAAAAAACGACAAAAAAATAATGCTCCATCCCAAAAATGATAATAACAATTTGATAGAATACGTTAAGATTTTAACTATACAATTAATTAAAGATTCAACATATTGTTTACCATCCGCTGCTAATAAAGCTCTCCATTTTTCTATAAACCAAAAGTTCAGCGAACTTGCCAAACCTTCTAATATAAAAATAACGAAAACTGTCCAATAATCTACATTAGTTTTTAATAACAAAGGAACTATAAATGCTAAAGCAAGGATTGCTAATGAATATAAAATAGTAACTCGATGATAATAAGAATTAGAAATGGATAAAATTTCAGAAATATTATCATTGTCGTTTTTCGCTATCGGCTCATATAAGGCATTTTGAGTTGCTGCACAAATGCCAGATTCTAATAAAGCAACATATGTATAAATTTGTCCTATAGTTCCTAACAATCCATTTACATCAGAACCATAACTGGCTATAAAAATTCTTGGTATAATAATTCCTAATATAATTATGATTATTTGAGAAAAAATACTTATAATAGAATTAAACATTAATTTTTTCTTCATTTCACCACTACCTAACATAAACTTTCTTTTAAAAACTTCAATGTTTTTTCGCGTTCTTCACACAATACTTTATCTATGTTTTTCCAATTAATAGACGCATCTATATCACTTCCATCGCCAATAACCCTATCCTCTGCACCAATTTTCTTCATAAGTTCATATGCCCTATTATTTCTTTCCCATGCATTTATTTCAACCAAGAAACACTTATGAAAAATAACAGAAAAAGCCGTCCCATGAAATGAATTTGTCACAATATATTCCGCATTTTCAAACCATCCAAGAAATTCTTCCGGCGTATACCCAAAAAATACATTTTTATTTTTATAATATAATTTAGGCATAAATTCAGAACACAATATAATCAGCTCAATCTTCTTTTCTTTTGCAATCCTTTTTGCGCAATTCATTAAGTTCTCAGAAATACCCCCTACTTCATATAGCAAAAGATATCTTGTTTTTTTCGGTTTCACAGCTATTTTCTTCCATCTGCTTTTATCAAACAATAATGTCGGATCTATATTAGCTTGCGCATTCTTTTGAAGTAATTTTTTAATAATCTTTATCCCTGATTCTTCTCTTACAGATATCCTACTGTAACTGCCTAACATTCTTTTATAAAAATCAAAATATTTATCAGGAATTTGATCAAATCCAAAACTGGCGGCATAGGATAATTTTATATTATTATTTTTCACAAAATTCAAAAAATAATTTTCATCAAAATATTCTCCACTATCTGTCGTATGCCAATGCCAAATCATATCGCTTCCTGATATGTATCTATCGTAATCACAAATATCAACTATGTTATCCCGGTCACATTTCTTCGATAAAACAAGTCTGGAATCGATAAATTTTTGAAAATGTTTATTTCTGCTTTCATATTTTATATTTTTTATTTTCTGTAATATTTTTCTCCAAAATGAGCCAGTTAATTTTCTGATTTTATAAAAATCTTCTATATAATAACTCCTATAATCTATTATTTCAGCAATCACATCGTCAAAATTTTCATTTATAAAAGTCATCAATGCATATGCCTGTAATACCGCTCCATAATTTCTGGCTCTATGAAAAGTAATAATTCCGACCTTCATCTTCTTAAACTCCTGTCATATTTCTGTCTGCGCTCACGATATCCATCTTTAAAATGATTATATTTGTATTTCTTGATTTTAAAAAACATTTCATCAATTCTTTGAATAATATTTAATAAAAATCCTGTTTTTTCCTTTTTGTCTTCATCAAAAAGAAACTCCTGAAACGGAATATCTTCTTGCTCATTAAGAACTTCTATCTCGCCTAATCCAATTTGTCCCTTAATTTTCTCAAAAAAAATCTCTATACTTTTTACATCGCAGATATTATTACATCCGATGCTTTCAACAAACATCCCTTTTTTATAAACAGAAAAATTGATTTCATCAATTACATTTTGACATATATCATAAAAAATAATTCTTGCATTTTCTATTTCTGATTCAGCTAAATTATTAAAATAAAAATTTATCCTGTCTACTGTTTGAATTTTTCGAAATTTTATTTTTATCACACGCTCATTATCATTTTTTTCAGGTCTCCAGCATTTCCTTGCATATCCGCAAGCAGGCTGCATTACATCTTCTGTATCCAATAATTTAAAATCATTCAGCCATACGACATCACCTGATGATGCCATAATTTCTGCATGTAATGCAGCATTACGTGTATTTCTTTGCCAAAACACTATATCACTGTTTATAAACCTGTCAGATCTCGTCCACATATCCTGTGACTTATACATACAAATAAGTTTATACATAAAATTATTTTTTAATAAAAAGGTATTGCAATCATCCGGAACTTTATAACGTATTCTCTGATCCCACCTCAAATAAGGGTTTGATGTAATATTTCCATCATTTACTGTTGGACGGTGCGGTACTATAAAAAAATCATTTTTTCCAAACAATACCCCCTGATATGCGTACTTTTTCAGAACAACAGGACAATATAAGATATCACTTTTCAATATTAACCCAATTGCTTCCTCTGTAAGCAAAGATAAACAACGATGATCCCTGTGCGCATCCATATCCACACATATGATTACTTCCGGTCGTAAACTTTCTATCAAATCCATTATATCTTCCAAATATCCCTGCCTTGTATAATTTTGATGCTCTCCAAATCTCATATAATGCCACTCTTTATATAAATCATTTTCTACATATGTAGCATAGAATCCTCCCTCAGAAACTTTTTCTTCCATTGATTCAGAATTATAAATATGCTTTCCCCTCCAACAATCCCCATAACCGCCAAATATAATCCTGTCAGGTTTTATTCCTATGACACTTAATGCATTTAATGACTCTTTAATTCTTATCTTATTTTCAAATGGATAATAATCACCGTTAGTTGCTATAAACACATATACATCATAATTACCTGATCGCACCAGATTTACCAGCATTGCTCCACCAATAAATATTTCATCATCTTCATGCGGCACTATAAACAATACTTTTTTCATTATTATAAATATTTAAACCTCCTCTGGTTAATCTTTTTTTTCAAAGCCACAATTTTCCCCATATGTGACGGAAGAAAATATCGGATTAAATAAACTAATTTAAATCTTAAAGAAGCATCTTTATATTTTACAGAGTCCTGATACATTTTATTTGTCACTTTAAATTCCAAATCTTTATTTAATGTCAAATCTTCATTTCTGTATCTATAAAATACTTTAAAAACCCCATTGCACCTGTAAAAACATTGCCTTTTCATATTTGGCAAAATCCTGCTTGCCTCTTGGTATAACATCATATTAACATAGGCTTTCTCAATCTCATTTCTTTCATTCCATGAACTATCTAAGTGCTGCCTATATGCACACATAGAATCAGGAATATATATAATATCTCCTTCTTTTATGGAATAAATTGTAATAAGATTATCATCAAACAAATTTCTATTAATTTTATTTTTTTGAGTCATGTAAAAATTTCTAAACAAAAATGCCTCTGCCGGAAGCCAGAATGACTCCCAATATATTTTGCTATCTAACAAGAAACTTTTGTCTGACCATTTGCCTAAGTTTTCTTTTCTTCCCGGCTCTCCCTCCCAAACCATTGTCATAGGATGACAGCAGGCAGAACACTCCGGATAGGCTTCCAATATATCTACCTGTTTCTGTAATTTCATTTTATCAGTATAATAATCATCTCCATCCAGTATGGTTATATATTTTCCTTTCGCATGGCAAAGCATATTAAAGCGATTATTAGACGCCCGTACAATAGGCTCATACGTTTTACCAGTCTGCCTATCCATCTGGTAAACAGAAATAAGATCAGGATATTTTTCTTTCCAAGCAAGCAGTTCTTCATATGTCCCGTCAGAAGATCCATCATCTCCACAAATAATCTCATACCTAAAATTTATCTCCTGATTAAGAATAGACGATAAACTATCTTTTATATATTGTTTCTGATTATAATATGTAATCATTACCGATACAAAAATATCACTATCATTCATATATTTCTGCCCTGCCACTTATCTATTACTTTTTTCAATCCAATACGCATTGTTACAGTTACTCTTTTCCAAATAAAATATACCGCCCAGCAAATAATATAAACACAGGCAACAGTCACCCCAAGATGAAGCATGACATACAGCATACTTTTGTCTTCTAAACTTGCATAATCTATTCTCCTTATCAGCACGCCATGGAGCAGAAAACTTGTGTAGGCTGCCGGAGCCAG
>CANRBL010000060.1 GCA_947628835.1 uncultured Clostridia bacterium
GTAAATAATGTAAACTTAGATGCAACTTGGGCTGCTTGTATCATCCAAGATGCTACGGGGTCTGTTGCAACCTCTCCGAATTATATTAACAGAACCATCAGTTTTCTTTTGAACGTCAAGTCCTTCTTGTCCTGATATTGTATCTGTTTCTCTAAATGTTAATATATTTCTTGTTGGATAAATTTTTCTTAAGTGAAGCTCGAATGCTGTTTCCTGAACCCTTATGTTCATTGTTTCATATATATTTTCAATCATACCCATAAGCATTGTTGTTTTACCACAACCTTGCTCTCCTGTTATTGATACTATTCTTGCTCCTTTTACTAACATTTTCAATAATTCTATTGCATCATCTGTTCCTGGCTCACCTTTAAACCATTGCTCTAGTGTTGAACGCTTAACATCAAACTTTCTTACGAAAAATGCCCATGTTTCTGAAAAGCTTGGTCTTACAACAACAACACGTGAACCGTCTTTCATTTCATTTATTTTATATCCATTAGTATCTGATAATTGTCCTGGATTATTATATTTATAAATATTCTGACATACTCTTTTTAATTCAGCCTCTGTTCCAAAAGATAAAAATGCTAAACGTATTGATTTACCTTGGAAAAATATCCATATACTATCACATGCACGTGGCACTTTTTGTTCTGTAATTTGTTGCAAATAATCTCCATCTGCTTGTGCTACCTGACTTAAGAAGCTTTCTGGTAAACCAGATACACCACCAGATACACCATCTATATTCATATCTCTTACTTCATCTATGCTACTATATCCTTTATAATGTTGATATATTCTTTGCACAACTATTCCTAATTTTTCTTGAAATGCTAATACTATTTTTTCATTTTCATATATTTCATTTATTTCTTCTTCTGTTATTACATATGATGGCTTTGTTTCTCCTTGTATATATTTTAATACTGCTAAATTATATTTTTTTATTAATTCTGTTAATGCCTCATATCCAAATTCTTTTTTATATACATATATTAATATATCAAATTTATCTTGTGCAGTAAGCAGAGAGGGTACATCAAAAGGTATTGCTTTAGATATGTTTACTTCATCTACACCATATTCCTTTTCTAATAAGTCAAACATAATTTCTTTAACATATTTTTTATCATTTACATCTCCATATGTACAACCTTTTAAAGCTTTTTTCAATTCATATTTTTTATTTTTTCTTCTTTTCAATTCTTCTTCTGAAAGACCTATATCATATAAATTTATTTTTGTTATTTCATCTATACGTTTTTTTATAAACTGTGTCATTGATTCTAATGTAAATGTTTTATCATCAGCATCTATTATTTCTTCTTCTTTTGCATTCTTTTTACTGTTTATCGTATAAACTATTATAATTGCTGCTATTCCTATTACACCTACCATTAATAATATATTTAACATATTTTTCCCCTCCTTTCTGAATTATCTTTGCATTTTTGCTTCTTCTAATTTGTATATAAGCTTGTCAGCCAAACCTTTTACACCTTTTTTAAAAAGTGCATTAGGATTTCCTTTTTCATTTTCATTTATCTTTTTTAAATATATAAATATATTTACTACTTTTCCTTCTTCACAAGATTCAAAATATGATGTATTGTATGGAGTAGTTTGTACTATTTCTTTTTGTTTTAATAAAGTTCTTGATATATTCTTTGCAGTATATCTTAGATTTTCATCATATCTACCAATATTATAAATTATTTTATTTCTACTGTTTTTCAAATTTTTATCTATATATCCTATTAATGATAATACACTGCCTATTCTTTGCGACATATTTGCAACAATTACAGTAGAATTATTTAATATTTCTTGTTTTATTTCTTGATGCAAATCTCTATCTAAATCTACAATAACTATATCATATGCTCTATCAGCAAATTCAATTATTTGAGGATAGTTAAGTTCTATTTTTTTATATTCCTCTAATGTTGCATTACTCCCTAATAATATTTCTAATCTATCTTTTAAAATTATTCTATTGTAATTACTTATAATTTCAGGTGTAACCTTATTACTTTGCATTATTGTATTTAATCCATCTATACCATTTTGCATAGCTACATTTGTATCTCTACCAAATAATGTTCTTCTCATTAGTTCATTTCCTGCAAAACAATTTCTCATAGTATTATTTTTATAACTTGTTGATATTAAAAGGATTTTTTGATTATGCTCCAATGCCATATATGTTGCTACTCCCACAGCTGACAAGGTTTGACCCGTTTCCCCTTTTCCATTACTACAAAAAGTAATTATTGACATAATTATCATTCCCTTCATTCATGAGTTACCATTAATATATGTTAACTATTAATATAAACTTTTTATTGCTCTTGCAATTTTCCCAGGATTTAAATTTTTTGCAATATCTTCTGTTAGAAATCTTAATCCTTCTATATATGCTTTACTCAACTTTTTAAATCGTATATTTGAAAATCTTTGATTCTCTGCTATTGCTTCTATGTCATTAATATCCAGTGGAAAATCTATTCTATATTCGTTCCATTCAATTTTATAACCATTTGCTGAAATGTTTACATATTGATCATTTTGGTATGACATATCTCTTGAAAATAATACTTTTGTTAATTTTAGTGTTTGCATACTTCCTGCAAATATTTCTAACCCTTTTTTTAGTGAATACACATCTAATGATGTTACAAAATATAATCTACTTGAATATACCATTTCAAAATCTTCTAATTCCGAAATATCATCTATATCAACAAATACATAGTCATATCCTAATTGTTCATTATCTTTTGCATTTAAATATTGTCTTATATCTTCAAATGATTCAAATCCTACTGCTATATCTACTCCTCTAAATTCTGTAATATATTTTTCTGATGAAGCGTCCATAGGAGGAAGTAAATATTTTAATTTTTGCCTATATGTTGAATCTATTATCAAAACTTTTTGCCCTACTTCAGTAATTATTTTTGCTACATATAATATGCAATCAGTTTTATCATATTCTCCAATAAAGCCTATCCTTTCCATCTTTTTTTACTTCCTCCTCTTTTTATCATCATTTAACATTTTAATATCCTGAAGATAATGATTGTAAATATTGTTGTCTTTCTTCTTGTGATTTTGTTATACTTTCTTCCATTCCAGTTTGTACATTTGAATCTGACATTTCTGCATTGTTATTTATCTCAGGTTGTATATAACGTCCTCTAAATTTAAGTTCTGTTTCTTTATATCTTACTGCTAATGCATTTCTAGCTTCATTTACTATATTTGGATCTCCATTTATAAGTTCTATTACTTCACTGCTTGGTTCATATGTAGGTGTTGCAGATTCTTGTAAGCCTGGTTCCACATATGGAATAGCATATAATTTTGAACCTGGTATCTTATATGCATCTACTATAGCATTTGACATTAGCAATATTTCATCTTCTGATAAATTTAACCATATAGTATCCGCTGAATCTACTCCTGCTACTTGTGGAATTTCAACTTGTTTTTTAGATATTACTATAAAATTTTGTCCTGAAGGCATCATTAATCTTATATCTATATATTCACCTGCTGTTAATTGTGTTGGTAAAGATATCATATTATATTCTTCTTTTCTTACATCATTTGTTATTGGTTTTTCATCTATATTTACCATTCCAACAGATAAAATAGTTCCTTGTGTTAATTGTACTTTTGCTGTCGTTTTTTCTCCTAAATCAGCTATATTAAGTAAATCTGTTGGTGCATTATCTCTTTTAGTTTGAACTAACTGTAAATCATCAGCTGTTATTTCTCCTCCTGAATTTACATCTGTTGTTAATACATATGCATTAACATAAGAAGCTTCTTCTTCCTCTTGTTGTTTTTTCAAATTTATTAATTGCATAAATAATAAAGCAATTATAACTCCTGCAATTAATATTGCCACTAACATTCCTAATAAAAATGAGTTTCTTGCTTTTCTTTGCATTGGATTTTTTGCCATGACAAATTCCTCCTTATATATACATTTTTTATACTAATTTTACAATCCACACTATATACATTTTAACTCATATTAATTGTAAAAGCAATGTAATAGAATATTTGTAACACAAACTTAATTTATTTGTAATGTTTTTGTAATATTATATAAATTTTTTTATTGCCTTTGCTACTCCTTCCTCATTATTTCCATCTGTTACATAGTTAGCCAATTTTATTATTTCTGGCGTACTTCCATTCATTACTATTCCTAAAACTGCATTTTCAATCATTTCTTTGTCATTTACATTGTCTCCAATTGCTATTATTTCATTTCTTTGTACATCTAATAATTTCATTAATTGTTCAATTGCTGTCCATTTATTTACATTTTTTAATGCAACTTCACTATAATAATACTTTATTTCAAATTCTTCAGTCCCTTGTTTAAATACTTTTCTAGACATATGAGATACATTTGTTACTTGTATTTCACTTATTTGTCTTAATTTTTTTACTATTCCATTTAACATATTTTTATTTTCTTCACAAATAGTTACTTTTGTAAATTTATCTTCTTGCATGCTTTTTACATATTCGTATATATTTTCTACAATATTTATATTAGTTTTCTTATTTTCTTCTTTTTTCAAATTTTCTTTATGATAATATAATACATTATATTCCAATTTTTTTGCTATTATTGCTTTTTCTGTATATATATTACAATGTATACTATTTTCTTCACATATTTTTATGATTTTTAAAATTGTTTCTTTTTTTAAATATTTTTCGTATATTATTTTATCTTCTTTTATATCATATATTATAGCTCCATTTCCTGCTATAAAATATTTTTTACTTCCTATTTCATTTGCTATTGTTTTTATAGAATCAATTGGTCTACCTGATGCTATTATTACATCTGTTCCTTTATCTATTGTTTCCTTTATTACTGTTTTTGTATTTTCTGTTACTATACCATATGAATTTAACATTGTTCCATCTAAATCTACAACTACTAATTTATACATATTTTTTCCTACCTTTTTATTTTTTTCGTCATTATACAATATTAAAAAATTTTTTTCAACTTTACTTTCAGTATTACAATTCATCATTTTTTACATAATAAATTTCATTTTTTTCTTTGCTCGAAGGCACACATAGGAATGAAAGTTTAAGAAATTCATAACATTTTTATTTTCAAAAAATTACCAGTTTATTTTTTTTTAATTCGCACATCATATATTTAGAAAAAGCATTTAGTTTTTTTCTAAATAAGTTATATATAACGGAGGTGAAATGAGATGGCAAATTCAAATAACAGTAACAAAAAATTAGTTCCAGAAGCTATGGACGCTTTAGATAAATTCAAATATGAAGTAGCTAGTGAAGTTGGTGTTACTTTAAAAGACGGTTACAATGGAGATATATCTTCAAGAGATGCTGGTAGAATAGGTGGTAACATGGTTAAGAAAATGATACAACAAGTTGAAAACAATATGGCTAACAAATAAGTAACTAGATTATAGCTATATAGAAAATAATTATATTTTCTAACTTTGGCAGAAGTATTATTCTTGGTTTTATAGTTTTGCTTTGAGTGGCTTGTCCAAAAAGTAAATACATAAAGGCAGGAGTTGTACTCCTGCCTTTTGAATTTTTCACTTATCCTTTTATTTTAATAACTTGTCCAATAATAGTATAATATATTATTATCTACATCATAAACTCCTACTTCATATCCTGTTGCTTCTTCATCTGTAAAATGTTCTTTTTTATATGCATCACTTGTCCTGCATACTTTTTCGTAATGATAATATCCATTTTGAATATTAAAAATTTCACTATTGTGTTCAAAACAATCTAATATATCAATTTCTAATTTCTCTTTACTCCAATTTTGTCTTTTATCTAAAGTAGCTGAAATTTCTTTTCCTTTTTCTTTATTAAAACTGTATACATAATAGTCTGTCCCATCTCCTTGTGGTCCACCTCTTACACTATATATTTCTCTACCATCATATTGTCTAGTGTCTAAACCTAAGCTTTCAAGATAATCTTTATAATGGTTAAAAGGTCGATTTGAAAAATAATATAGTTTTGCATTTTTTACATCAAAAATTGCATATCCATTCTCATAATAATATACATCTTCTCTATCTATTGGAATTTTTTCACTATCTTTAATTTCAAAAAACTCTGCCATAATATATTCATAGTATTTATCTCTACTCCATAATTTACTACTTTCTAATTGACTTTTAATATCTTTTATACTGCTATTATTTATTTTGTATACTTTATATTCGCTCAATATATCTTGATTATATACAGTATAATATTCTATATCATAATCTTTAACTCTTATACCAATTTTTTTATAATCGCTATCTATTTTTTTAGAAATTTTTAACATGAAAATATATGTACTCAAAAATAGTATAATTATTAAGGATACTATTAATCCAATATTTTTCATTTTATCCTTTTCTCTCATTATGAACACCACCTATAATATAATTTAAAATTCTCCCTCTTTTGTTTTAAATTTAATTTTTAGGTTAAATGTTTTTATAACTCCATATTCACTTGATACAACTCCTAAATTATTTAACGTTGTTGAAAATATATCGCTAAGTTTCTCTTCTTCTTTATCTGCATATTCTTTTATATTTTTAAAATCTGTAAAATCATATTTGTCACTTATCTCTACTTCAAAATTCCATTTATTCTCTTCACCTTTTTTTGCTTTAACAAACATTGTAGCATTATGCAATGCATAAAGTAAATCGCTTGTTTCAAATCTAATTAGAGTATCTTCTTTATCACTATCCACAATAAACTCTTCTTTATTTTCTCCATACTTATTTATTAACAGATTTATTCTTTTCTTAAAAGCTTCACTTTTTATTATTAAGCTCTTTGTCTCATCATCTTCTATTACTAATCATCTGGTTGTCTCCCAAATGCTGATAATGAATTATGCAATAATTCAGCAGAAAGCTTCATATTCGCTAATATACCTCCCACAACTACGACTTGCCAAAATGTATATTGCATTGAATAGAATACAGCATATGAAATTGGATTTAATTTTTTATTTACATCAAATATAAAACTCATACTTTTAATAAAGTTTTTAGCTATTTCTTTATCCATTTCTTCCCAATCTGCACTTTGTAATTCTTTTAAAAATTTATTAAATTTTTCTGAATAATTAAACAACTTGTATATATCATTTAGTGTAAATGATATTGTTTCCATCATATTTTTTGAAGATATTGTTATACTTTTTATATCTTTTGAAATTTTTTCTTTTATATCATCTAAAAATTCATAATTCATTATATTTAGATAATTCAAAGCTATATATTTTTGTGCTAAAGCATACTTTTTCTTTTTATTAAGAAAAAATTTATGATTTTTCCAAGCTATTCTTGTACATAAATATAACTCTTTATTCCAAATTATTCTCGGTGGTTTAGAAAATCCTAATAGGTCGTATAAATTTTCTAGACATCCTCTTCCAAACATTACATATTTATAATCATATGGTTTATTACATAATATACATCTTTTTTCATTCATATTTCTATCCTCTTTCCATTTATTATTAGCATTTATTATTTAATAACACTAGAAACTGGGATTATATAATTATTTTCATCTAATTTCATTAATTTATCATATAAGCAAAT
>CANRBL010000061.1 GCA_947628835.1 uncultured Clostridia bacterium
GAGTCTGGGCCGTATCTCAGTCCCAATGTGGCCGTTCAACCTCTCAGTTCGGCTACTGATCGTCGACTTGGTAGGCCTTTACCCCACCAACTATCTAATCAGGCGTAAGTCCATCTATCAGCGGATTGCTCCTTTCCCACTGAAATCATGTGATTTCTATGGCATATGCGGTATTAGCAGTCATTTCTAACTGTTGTTCCCCTCTAATAGGCAGGTTACTTACGTATTACTCACCAGTCCGCCACTAACCGCTCTACTTGTAAACAAATAGTTAAGTTCGTTCGACTTGCATGTCTTATGTGCGCCGCCAGCGTTTATCCTGAGCCAGGATCAAACTCTCTTGTTTTTGGTATCTATATCTGTTCTTTCGAACTTATATAAATCTTTTTAACTTCAAGTTTCCTTGACTTTTGATAAGCTGTTGCTTATCCTTTTTATTTATTTGGCAATACTTTCATATCGCCGTTTGGTTTATTTCTCTAAAGGATTTATTGTTTACTTTTCAATGTACTTTTTCATTCTTACTCAGAACGTTTTGTATTATATTATACCTTGTTTTTTTTGTCAATACTTTTTGTAAATTTTTTTCATTTATTTTTTTATTAAATTTACAAAAAATTTTATGGGCAAAATAAAAAATTAGTAATCACGTTTATATATATATCTGTTAGTATTTTATTACTAATTTTATCTTTATTATTTTTATCACTTGGTACTTTTATATATTAACATATTATGTCCATTTTTGTCAATACATTTTTTATAATTTTTTTATTTTTTTTCAACACTTTTTTCTGTGTCTTTTTCAAACTCTTCTATCATCTTTTCTACTGCCCTATTTTCAACAAATTTCTCTGCTTGCTTTATTGTAAATTCAAACAATATTTCATCACTACTTCCATGTGCTTTTACTACTGGTTTTTTTACACCTAAAAATAATGCTCCACCATATGATTTATAATCCATTGTTTTTGAAAATCTTTTTATTGATGGTAATGCTGGCAATGCCGCTATTTTTGATACTATATTATGTGTTAAACTTTCTGTCAATGATTTCTTTACTAACTTTCCTAATCCTTCTGTTGCTTTTAAAAATATATTACCTGTAAAACCATCTGTTACAATTGCATCAATTTTTCCTGAAAAAGCATCTCTTCCTTCAACATTTCCTACAAAATTTATATTCAACTCTTTTGATTGTTCTTTTAATAATTTATATGCTTCTTTTGTCAAATCATTCCCCTTTGTTTCTTCTGTCCCTATATTTAATAATCCAATTGCAGGTCTTTCTATGTCAAATGTATTTCTTAAATATATACTAGACATTTGCGCAAATTGCAAAAGATTTATTGGTTTACAATTAGTATTTGCACCAGAATCTATTAATAAAAGTTGACTTTTATATGCAGGTAAAATTCCTGCTAATGCTGGTCTATCAATTCCTTTTATCCTTCCTACTAATAGTGTTGCACCTGCAAGTAAAGCTCCTGAATTACCAGCAGATATAAATACGTCTCCTTCTCCTTCTTTAAGCATTTTAAAACCTACAACCATTGAGGAATCTTTTTTATGCTTTATTGCACCTGTTGGAGAATCTTCCATTTCTATTATTTCAGTCGCATTTTTTATTTTTAATCTATCAGAAATTTCCTCTATTTTTTTTCCATATAATTGTTTGATTTTTTCTTCTATAATTTCTTTTTTTCCTATTAATATAACCTCTGCTTTTATGTCATTTATTGCTTTTACAGCTCCCTTTATATTAGCATCTGGTGCATTATCTCCTCCCATTGCATCTAAAAGTATTCTCATTATTTTTCCTCCCAATATTAAATGTATTTTCAGTATATTTATTTTAGTATTGTTTTTATAAAAATGCAATACTTTTATATACATTTTTCTAAAAAGCGTTACAAGTTAATGGTTTTATATAAAAATAGTTTTAAAAGCTAGAAATATAAGAATTTGAATGAAATGTAATGAAAATTTAAACTTGCTTTTTATTTTTATATTGAATATAAAAGAATATTTTCCATTATTTGCCATATTTCCGCATTTTAGTTTTACTTATAAGTAAATGTTGCTTTTTATGTTTCTTCCAAGTTATTTTCCTAAATGCTATATTTCTAACTAGGAAGGTGATTTTTATGGCTATTGATTATGCTGTGATAGGTTCTCGCCTAAAAAAAGCAAGAACAAACAAAAAACTTACTCAAGCTCAACTGTCTGAACAAATTGATGTATCTATTCCTTTTTTAAGCAGAGTTGAAAGAGGCACTGCTCATATTAATCTTAAAAGATTAACTCAAATTTGTGAAATTTTAGATGTTGATGAAGGCGATATAATAAGTGGCACTTCTAATAAAAAGGAAACTTATTTAAATAAAGAATTCTCAGAACTTTTAAATAAATGTAATCCAGATAAACAAAAGATGATTTATAATGTAGTTAAAGCAATAGTGGAAGGATAGTTAATATCTTACTGCCACATAACTAAGCCCTGTGTAAATTTTACACAGGGTTTTTTTGGAAGATACTTAGTAATTTCTTCACCATCTTCCTTGATTAATTAGAAGTCTAAAATTCTGATTAGTCCTATCTTTTTTGTTTTCAATACTTTCCTTTTGAAGATTTTTCTTCTTTTCATCATCTTCTTGCTGTTTTATCCGCTTAGCTTCCTTTGTCATTTTCTGCATATATCTACCTCCTTGAGATTGATAAATGTATAATATCATACTTTACATAAAAAATCAATATACTATAAAAGAAATATAGGTAATCCTATATTTCTTTTATATATATAATTATTCTATAATTTCTGCAACTACACCTGAACCTACTGTTCTACCACCTTCACGAATAGCGAATCTTAATCCTTTTTCGATAGCTATTGGTGTGATAAGTTCTATTGTCATAGAAACATTATCTCCTGGCATTACCATTTCTGTTCCAGCTGCTAATTCAATAACACCTGTAACGTCTGTTGTTCTGAAATAGAATTGTGGTCTATATCCATTAAAGAATGGTGTATGTCTTCCACCTTCTTCTTTAGTCAAAACATAAACTTCTGAAGTAAATTTTGTATGTGGATTGATTGTTCCAGGTTTTGCAAGTACTTGTCCTCTTTCGATGTCTTTTCTATCAACACCTCTTAATAGAACACCTATATTATCACCAGCTTCTGCTTGATCTAATAATTTTCTAAACATTTCAACACCTGTAACAACAGTTTTTCTTCTTTCTGTAGTTAAACCAATTATTTCAACTTCGTCTTGTATTTTTACAACACCTCTTTCAACTCTACCAGTTGCAACAGTTCCTCTACCAGTAATTGTAAATACATCTTCAACTGGCATTAAGAATGGTTGATCTATTGGTCTTTCTGGTGTTGGTATATAACTATCAACAGCTTCCATTAATTCTTTCATTGGAGCATATACAGGATCATTAGGATCTGTTGATGAACTTTCTAATACTTTTAATGAAGAACCTTTTACGAATGGTATATCATCTCCAGGGAAATCATAACTTGATAATAATTCTCTAACTTCCATTTCAACTAATTCTAATAATTCAGGATCATCTACCATATCACATTTGTTTAAATATACAACTATATATTTAACACCAACTTGTCTAGCTAATAATATATGTTCTCTTG
This sequence comes from uncultured Clostridia bacterium, assembly GCA_947628835.1. Classification (GTDB taxonomy): domain Bacteria; phylum Bacillota; class Clostridia; order TANB77; family CAG-508; genus CAG-269. Next base: position 3,662 of record CANRBL010000061.1, read on the forward strand.
TTTGTGGCATTGGTCCATCTGCTGCTGAAACAACTAATATTGCTCCATCCATTTGTGCAGCACCAGTAATCATGTTCTTTACATAGTCTGCGTGACCTGGACAGTCAACGTGTGCATAGTGTCTATTATCTGTTTCATATTCAACGTGTGCTGTATTAATTGTAATTCCTCTTGCTTGCTCTTCTGGAGCACCATCTATTTTGTCATATGCTTCAAATTGTGCTTTTCCTAATAATGATAAATATTTTGTAATAGCAGCTGTTGTTGTTGTTTTTCCATGGTCTACGTGACCAATTGTACCAATGTTAACATGTGGTTTTGTTCTTTCAAATTTTGCTTTTGCCATTTAAATTTCCTCCTTTAATTTTGAAACGAAGTATATTTTTACATATAGATGTTATCTAATACTTCACTTCTCTTATTATTTTTATTTCTATATTATAGATAATGTAATTTCTATAACATATTGTTTAATTTATGCGTATTTTATAACACTTTTCTTAAAAAAGCAAGTGTTTTATAAAAATTACTTAATTTTCATATTACAGTTGTTACAGGCAAGTCTTAAAATATATATTATTTAAATTTTTATTATATTTAAACTTACTGTTTTTACTGAATATTTTACAAATTTTATTCTTCTTTTTTAGCTCTAGTTGCTACAATAGTTTCATGTACAGATTTTGGAACTTCTTCATAATGAGATGGTTCCATTGAATATGTTCCTCTTCCTTGTGTTTTAGAACGTAAATCTGTTGCATATCCGAACATTTCTGAAAGTGGTATAAATGCTCTTATTTCTTGCATTCCATCATTAGCTTCCATACCTTCCATTCTTCCACGTCTAGCATTTACATCTCCTATAACATCACCCATATATTCTTCTGGAACTGTTATTTCAACTTTCATTATTGGCTCTAATATAACAGATTTAGCTTGTTTACAACCTTCTTTAAATGCCATAGAAGCAGCTATTTTGAAGGCCATTTCTGAAGAGTCAACTTCGTGGTATGAACCGTCTACTAATGATACTTTGAAATCTATAACTGGATAACCTGCTAAAATACCGCTTTCAGCAGCTTCTCTCATTCCCTGTTCTATTGGTTTAATATATTCTTTTGGAACAGCTCCACCTACGATTTTACTTTCAAATTCTATTCCCTTACCTGGCTCTAATGGTTCCATTTCAAACCAAACATCACCATATTGTCCTTTACCACCAGATTGACGTATGAATTTTCCTTGTACTTTTACTTTATTTCTAATTGTTTCTTTGTAAGCAACTTGTGGTTTACCTACATTACATTCAACTTTAAATTCTCTTTTTAATCTATCAACTATAATATCTAAGTGTAATTCACCCATACCTGCAATTATAGTTTGACCTGTTTCTTGATTTGTATATGCTTTAAATGTTGGATCCTCTTCAGCAAGTTTTGCTAAAGCTATTCCCATTTTTTCTTGAGCTGCTTTATCTTTTGGCTCAATAGCTATATCAATAACTGGTTCTGGGAATTCCATTGATTCTAATATTATTGGATGATCTGGATCACATAGAGTATTACCAGTTGTAACATCTTTTAATCCTACTGCTGCTGCTATATCACCAGCATATACTTTATCTATATCTTCTCTATGATTAGCATGCATTTGTAAAATTCTTCCTAATCTTTCTTTTTTACCTTTACTAGAATTTAAAACTGTAGAACCAGATTCCAATGTTCCTGAATACACTCTAAAGAAACATAATTTTCCAACAAATGGATCAGTAGCAATTTTAAATGCTAATGCAGCAAATGGTTCTGAATCAGAAGTTTTTGCCTCTGTTTCTTCTCCTTCTAAAGTTTCACCTTTTATATGAGGTATATCTAAAGGTGATGGCATATAATCAACTATTGCATCTAATAATTCTTGTACACCTTTATTTTTATATGAAGAACCACATGTTACTGGAACTATTTTATTAGCAATTGTTCCTATTCTTAATCCTTTTTTTATTTCTTCTTCTGTTAGTTCTTCACCTTCTAAATATTTCATCATTAATTCTTCATCTTGATCACATACTGATTCAATCATAGCTGCTCTATATTCTTTTGCTTCTTCTTTCATATCTTCAGGTATTTCTGTTTCTTCTACTTCTTTACCTAAATCATCTTTATGAATATAAGCCTTCATTTTAATTAAATCAACTATACCTTTAAATTGATCTTCTGCTCCAATTGGTAATTGAATAGGAACCGCATTTGCTTTTAATCTATTTTTTAATTGTTCTATACAAAGTTTAAAATTAGCTCCTGTAATATCCATTTTATTTACATATACCATTCTTGGAACTTGGTATTTATCAGCTTGTCTCCAAACTGTTTCTGTTTGTGGTTGAACCCCACCTTTTGCAGCTAATACAGTAACTGCTCCATCAAGAACTTTTAGAGATCTTTGAACTTCAACTGTAAAATCAACGTGACCTGGAGTATCAATAATATTAATTCTATTATCATTCCAGAAACAAGTTGTACATGCAGATGTAATTGTTATACCTCTTTCTTGTTCTTGTGCCATCCAGTCCATTGTAGCTGCACCTTCATGAACTTCACCTATTTTATGTGTTTTTCCTGTATAAAATAATATTCTTTCTGTTGTTGTTGTTTTTCCTGCATCTATATGAGCCATTATTCCTATATTTCTTGTTCTTTCTAATGGGTATGCTCTTCCTGCCATTGTTTTATTTCCCCCCTTCTAGGATTTTTTATTTTTCATTTTAAATTTGACAATATAGAATAAAATTTATAGATTGCCATTATCTAAGTTTATAATTTGAAATTCAGAATGGTAAGATGTAAATTTTATGATATATTGTCAAGCTGAAGTCGTACGATTGTACGTCAAGTTTAACAATATAGAATAAAATTAACAGATTGCCATTATCTAAATTTATAATTTGAAATTCAGAATGGTAAGATGTAAATTTTATGATATATTGTCAAGCTGAAGTCGTACGATTGTACGTCGAAGTTTGACAATATAGAATAAAATTGACAGATTGCCATTATCAATTTCAAATTTACCATTTATAATGTGCGAAAGCCTTATTAGCTTCTGCCATTTTATGTGTATCTTCTTTCTTTTTAAAAGCTCCACCATTTCCATTAACAGCATCAATTAGTTCTCCTGCTAATTTCTCAGCCATTGTTTTTTCATGTCTATTTCTAGCATAACTAACAATCCATCTTAAACCTAAAGTTTGTCTTCTTTCTGGTCTAATCTCTAGTGGTACTTGATACGTTGCTCCTCCAACTCTTCTAGCTTTTACTTCAAGAACTGGCATTACATTTTCTAATGCAGCTTCAAAAACTTCTAAAGGATTTTTTCCTTCTTTTTCTTTTATTATATCAAATGCATCATAAACTATACTTTGAGCAACTGATTTTTTACCATCTAGCATAATATTGTTAACTAATTTTGTAACAACTTTGCTATTATATATTGGATCTGGTAAAACATCTCTTTTTGATATTTTTCCTCTTCTTGGCACTATTCTTCACTCCTTTTCTTTGTATTGAATCGAATGTAACCTAATTAAATTTAGGCTACATAAGTTATCTAAACTATTTAGTATATACTTTTTTTATACTAAATAATAGCTAACTTAAGTTACTCTGGAAAGATTTTCTTTCCCGTATAGCGCTATATAAATCTATTTCTAAATTTAAGTACCTTAATTTAGTAAGAATTACAAGCACTACTTTTTTATTTTACTATTATTTTTTAGGACGTTTAGCTCCATATTTAGAACGCGCTTGCATTCTGTCTTTTACTCCTGCTGTATCTAGTGTTCCTCTAATTATGTGATATCTAACACCTGGAAGGTCTTT
>CANRBL010000062.1 GCA_947628835.1 uncultured Clostridia bacterium
AATTTCTAATCCTGTTGTATTATCTCTAAAATGATATAAATTTCCATTATAGCTTTCTATATAAATCCTTAAATCTCTTTCACAAAGAGATTCAAATAAAAATCCTAAAAAGTTTATATCATTTAGTAAACTTTGAGTAGTTAATCCTAAAATCCCACATACCAAAGAAGTATCAGTAAAATGTCTTTTAGCTGATTTACCTATTCTACTACTTGAACGCAAATTTGTGCTAAACGCTATTTGATTTTCTATCAAATGTAATTTTTCTAAAACATCTATATAATCCAATACAGTATTTTTGCTTGCTATATCATTATCTTCATTTACATCGTGTATTATTGTATTATTGTTTACAATTGTGCTTTCATTTCTAGCTAATTCACGTAATATAATACGCATTTTATTCATATCTCTTGTTACTCCATCAATATTTGAAATATCAAAATTTAGTACATCATTTATATAACTTTGTGTTAACTCAAGAGCTTCTTCTTCATTCATTCCTATACTTTGTGGCCAACCACCCCTTATAATTAAATAAATTAAATTTTTTAAATCTACTTTTCCTGTCAACTTATCTTTAACACTATTTTTAAATAAATCTTGTAATGATATTTCTCCGGCTAGAATCACCTGATTCATATAGAGACATTGTGTACATTTTCATTCGTGCTATTCTTCCAGCACCTGAATGATGAATATCTTTTGTTACCGGCGTTGCTGAACCTGTTAATATATATTTCCCTCTTTCGTTATCTTCATCACATTTAAATCTAATTCCATCCCAAATTGTTGGTACTTCTTGCCATTCATCTATAAGTTCTGGATATTCTTTATTTAATATTAAATCAACATTCATTTGTGCTAAAGTTCTCTCATTAAAATTATTACTAACATTATTAAGATATACAACTGAATTTGCATGATTTAAAGCTGTCCACGTTTTTCCACACCATTTTGGTCCTTCTATACTTATCGCTCCAAATATTTTTAAATTTTTTTCTATTTTGTTATCTATAATTCTATTCTTATATCCATTCTTTGTAAGTGCCATATTACCCCTCCTAAATGTTTATTATAATAGATTATAACATCTCATTGGTACTTTTTCAAGCTTTTCATTGGTAAATTTTCAAGTTTTGAGTTTTTATCATTTCGCAAAAAACAAAAATATTGATTTTTGCGAAATGAAGGTATTCAAATTTACGATATTGCAAGCTGGCTCCAAACAAAAATGCCACAATAAATTGTGACATTTTTCGTATTTGATTATTTTATTTTTCTGTATTTTCTATAAGACACTACTGCTGAAGCTCCTGCTACTGTTACTAATCCTAAAAGTGTACTTGCTGTACCTGTATATGGTATTTGTTTTTGTGATGTTGTAGGATCTTGTTTTGGAGTTGTAGGTTGTACATTATTATCAGTTTTTGGTTGTTCTTGTTTTGGTTCATCTTGTGTTGGCTCGTCTTGTGTTGGTTCGTCTGGTTTTGGATCATCTGGTGTTGGTTCGTCTGGTGTTGGATCGTCTGGTTTTGGATCATCTGGTGTTGGGTCGTCTGGTGTTGGGTCGTCTGGTGTTGGGTCGTCTGGTGTTGGATCATCTGGTGTTGGGTCGTCTGGCTTTGGATCATCTGGTATTGGCTCATCTTTTTTAGTTCCTGTTGCTACATATACTTCTGCGTCGTAAGTGTCACCTATTTTTACCCAACCAATGTAATATGCTGTTCCTTCAAATGTTGTTAAATCTAATGTTATTGTTTTTCCACTTGCTTTTACCCATGCTGAGTCATCATAAGTTGTTAATTCATAAACCCATGCTGATTTTATTGCATTAAGTCCTTCTACATTGAATTTAATTTCATAAGTTGACATTATTGCATTTGCTGTTTCATTGTAGTCTTTTTGGTATTGTGCAAGTGTTGCCTCATATGTATTAGTTTCTCCATTCATTGCTTTGATATATTCATTAATTAAATTGTAGATAGCTTCTAATTTCTTTATTTTTGCATATTTATCTGCATTGATTTCTACAAATTGATAACTCATATCTCCAGATATTTCTGTTGTTACTGTTCCAGTTCCATTTGATAAACTAGCTGGCATTGTTATAGAATTTGCACTATCTACTTGACTACCATGCGCAAAAACAACTGTTGATACTGATAATATTATTAAAGCAACTAATGTTGTAAATGAAATTTTAAAATTTCTCATATAATACCTCCTAAAACTTTGGTTACTTTCGTTTACATAACCATCTTATATTATTATAAAACACATTATGTTAAATGTCAATAGATTATGTAATTTTTTCCAGATTTTTATCATATTTTTTCCAAACTATCATACATTTTCTTAAGGTGATATTTTGAGAAAAGCAAAAGTTTTCGTTATTAATGGTTTAATTTTAACCATAACAACTCTAATAATGAGAAGTATAAGTTTATATTTTAATTTATATGTTTCAAATAAAGTAGGTTCAGAAGCAATTGGTGTGTTTTCATTAGTCATGTCTGTATATATGTTTGCAATTACAATTGCTAGTTCTGGTATCGGTCTTGCTGCAACACGTATTGTTACTGAGGAGCTCACACAAAATAATATAATAGGTGCAAAAAAAGCTATAAACCTATGTTTAAAGTATAGTTTGATAATTGCAATTTTTACTTCATTTTTATTGATTATTAATAGTAAATATATCGCAATAAAATGGCTAAACAATACTGTTTCTAATACACCTCTATATTATATAGCTTTAGGTTTGCCTTTTATAGCTATGTCTTCTGTTTTAAATGGATACTTTACTGCAAGAAGAAAAGCAATAAAAATTGCAAGCGCTCAAATTTTTGAATTTTTAGTAAAATTCATTGCTACTATATATTTATTGAAAATTAATTCTTCAAAAGGAGTGGAATTTATATGTATTGCACTTATTTTAGCTGACTGTATTTCTGAAATTTTTTCATTTTTATATTCATTTATGTTGTATTATTTTGATAAACATAAATTTTTAAATACCAGAACTGCTAATCTTCATTATACTAAAACTATATTTAAAATCGCTTTTCCAGTTGCTACAACTTCATATATACGCTCTGGCCTTTCTACATTAAAGCAATTAATTATTCCTGTAAAATTACAATCAGCTGGTCTTTCTTCAGCACAAGCTCTTTCTAGCTACGGAATTATTAATGGTATGGTTATGCCTATAATTTCTTTTCCTAGTATTTTTATTACTTCTTTTAGTAATTTGCTTGTTCCTGAATTTTCTGAATATTATGTTAGAAAAAGTTTTAGCATTATAAATAATATTATTGGTAGAATTTTTAAAATAACTATTGTATTTTCAATTTGTATTGCTATTGCTTGTATCGGTTTTTCTAATGAACTTAGTATCGCCATTTATAGAGATTCAGAATGCTCAGAATTTATAAAAATACTATCACCTCTTATTTGTTTTATTTATTTAGATAATATAATAGACAATATATTAAAGGGCTTAGATAAACAATTTGCTGTTATGTGTTGTAACATTTTAGACTTATTTACAAGTATTTGTTTTATTTGTGTTTTGCTTCCAAAATTCGGTACTATGGGTTATGTTGCAACTATTTTTATTAGCGAAATACTAAATTTTTCTATAAGTTTATTAATTTTAATTAAAACTACTAAATTTAAATTTGATTTTAAAAATTGGATTTTCAAACCTCTTTGCTTTTGTATATTTAGCTATTTAGTCGTGTACTTTTTAAATTTTTCTTTTAGCAATTTTGTTTTTGACCTTTTTTTACATATTGCAATTTTTGTATTTATTTATTTTAGTATATTGTTTTCAAATAAAATTATTAGCAGACAAGATTTTGGAATATAGTTGTAAGCCTAAGAATTTCTATCAAATACTAATTTAATAGAATCTTAGGCTTACCCTTTCTTGTTCTTTATATCCTTACTTTATTTTTTAGTTATTCTTATAAGGAGATTAGAATTCATTTCTACATAATATCTTTATGTAATTCTTCTGTATCATCTTCCATTGACACAAAATCTATTAACTTTTGAAAATCTATAAATTTATCATAATGACCATATCTTAAATTGCGATTGTCTGCTTCTCCTAACATAATTTCTTGTATTATTTTTTGCTGTTCTAAACTACATTTTTTTATACTTTCATTTACTAAACTTGACATATTATTAAATACTTCTACAATTTGCTCTTTAGGATATTCATCATCATCTAAAAAAGTAAAAGAATTTGCTATTTTAAATGCTCTATGTATAATATTGTTGTCCTGATCAAATTTATTAAATGCATTCTTAAATATTTCATCTGACATATGATTATTTTCTAAAATTTGTTCTCGTATTTCTGCATAGTAATCATATAACCTGTTTTTCATTATTTCAAACTGTTTTTTTGTGTCTATATACAATATCGGAAGATTAAGTTTTTTTGCTGTTTTTTTAGCAATATTAGATATTTTGTCAAAACACATCACAGCTCCAGGATATGAATTAATTATAATTTCATTATCATCTCCTATTGTTGTAGCATTTAAATCTTGTAATTTTAAATTACAAACACCTTGTACATTATCTTTATGTGGAATTCTTTTTCTTGTAATATCACTTCTGTCTTTATCATAAATTGACATTAAATCTTGATTTCCCATATACGATATATCCTTCTTATCTTTTGGGAAATATGCTAATATTAGTTTTTCTTCTATTTGTTTTTTTTCATTTGTATAGCATTCGCTTTTAATATGACCTATAAAATCTTGGTCAATGCTAGATACACATCTTTGTCTATTTTTTAATGGATCTAACTTATATCTTTTGTTAATAAGTCTTTTTAGTCCTAATTTTATATGCACATCTGTTGTCATATTTAAAATTGGAAATAGTATTTTTCTATCCCTATTTCTTGATAATATATCTACTATATGATTATAGTAATTTGTAAGATATGGACTTCCCATTGCCCCTATTACAGATATTAACAAATTAAAATCCGTACCTGTTATATCAATTGCATCTTGACCATTTATATTTTTAGTTTCTGAATTTCTTATTTTTTCTTGCATTTTTTGCATTGCTGAAACAATATCTTCTTTTGAGATTAGTGATAATTCTTCCCTTATACTATCAAACGCACTGTCTAAGTCAAAATCTTCATTTATATTATTTAATTTCTGATATAAATTTAATAATTCCTGTTTATCTTGACTTTTCAATAATCTATCAAATAAACAAACTACTTCATTGCATTCTGCTTTCTGTTTATTATATTTTTTATAAAAATATATATCTCTCTGTACTCCTTCTAAATCTTTTATTTTTGTTTCAATAATGAGCTTTTTTAAGTATTCTACATCTTCATTTTCTTGAAATTCCTGCAAAATTTTTTCATTACATATTTTTTTATAATCTTTTAATTGTTCAAAATTATCTAAATTAAATCTTTTTAGTGTTCCCATTAAACACTCTTTAATAATTGCTTCATAATCTTTACTTAAATCATCTGGTAAACTTAACAATAATTTTTTTACCTGTTCTATATCTTTATGTTCACGTATATTTAAATTAAATTTATGATAATTTAATAATATTTTTTCTAAATCGTTTTCCGCTAAATTTTCTTCATCTTTAAGAAAATCTAATTCAAGAAGCGCAGTTATAATTATGTTTAATGGAATATTTAATTTTTGTCTAATATCTAGCATTAATTTTTTATCCATTTTTTTATTTGTAACTGCTACCATTTTAAATACAAATGGAACATGTAATATATTATCGTACCATTTATAACCTTCTTTTTTATCTGAATGTCTACTGTTAACATATTCATATTCATCACTATTAATTAATAATAACATATCTAGTTTTTCTTGAGTATAGTTTTTTATGGTATGCCAGTATAAATAAAAATTACTAACAACAGAATCTCTATAATCCATTCTTCTAAATTTCATTAATACATCTTTTTGTGTCTTTGTCATTTTTAATATCAGTCTCTTATAATTATTTAAATCCATAATTTGATTTAACTTTCCTTCTGTTTTTAATGCCATAAATTGATTTATTCCCATATCATATATTGCTTGTATTATAATCCCTTTTCCTATACAATTTTTTTGTTGCATATATTTTAAATCCTCATTTGTAACTGTACTTGTTATTTCTATGAAATCATCAATTGACATATCATCTTTCTTTAATTTTAATAGTTCTATTTTATTTTGTTCTTGAATTAATTTATATTTACTATAATTATTCTTTATATCTTCTAAAGTAATATCATATTCTAAATTCTGCTTATTTACTTCTTCTAGTATTTTTTTTGCATCATTCTCATCAAACTTATATACCTTCATCTTCTTTTTATAATAATATATATTATATTCAAAAATGATTTTTGCAACTTCTATAAGTCTTTTTGCACTATTTGTTGATAATCTATTTGGATCTAAATCTCCAATTCTTACTCTATCTAGTTTATCCGCATCTTTTACTAAATTCAAATAATATCTATACTTTTCTTTTAATTCTTCAGGCAAATTTTGAATATCCTCTTCGTTTTTCTGTTTCGGTAACGAATGTTCTTTTATTATAAAACATATTTCATCTATCTCCTCTTTAGAAAAACCCTTTCTTTCTAAAATCCCCCTTGCTTTTATTGCACTTTTATATCCATGCTCTTCTTCTTCTCCATCTCCTGTCCTTCCTATATCATGTAACTTTGTAGATGCTACTACTATTTTCTTATCTTTTTCATTTACATTTTCTAATGCCATTATTGCGTATGCATTAAAAAGAACTCTTACTATATGATTTATTCCATGTAAATGTGTATTATTTTGCATAAGTTGCTCAATTTCCTCAAAACCATTTAATTCATTTTCAAATTCTTGATATAATCCTTTTTCTTCCATTAATTGAATTATTTGTTCATAGCTTATTGCATTTAATTGCAACAATTTATTTTGCGCTTTTATGATATTAAGTATTTTATTATAAATATTTTTTAATTTTATAGACATTATTTTTCTCCTTTTTACTATATTTTTTAGTCATTTGCAAAACTCTAAAAATCTTGCAAATACTTAACTTTTTTTGTTATATATATGTTATTTTTCTC
>CANRBL010000063.1 GCA_947628835.1 uncultured Clostridia bacterium
TGTTTCTGTGTCTACTTGTATTATTTTATTTATGTATTTTTCTATTTTTACTTTTCCTTCTAAACTTTCATTTTCTGATATCGGACTTTCTGGAACATCTGGTATATTTGGATTATCTGGACTATCAGGATTATCTGGGTCATCTGGGTTATCAGGATTATCAGGATTGTCTGGGTTGTCTGGATTATTTGGATTATTTTCCTTTATCTTTTCATTTGTTATTTGCACTTCTATATAGTTATTTTCTTTGTTTATTATTTCTGCTACATTTTCTCCTGCTATCTTTTCTACTTTTGTTATTTTTAATCCTTCTATTTCTTCATCATATTCGTATGTTACTGCTAATATTGTTGTCTCTCCTACCTTATATCCTTCTTTTGCTTTCTTTTCTGCTATTGTTATCATATATGTTCCTTCTTTATTTGGCTTTGGTAAACTTTCTAATACTATTTCTCCATTTTCATTTGTTTTTCCTTCATGTATCTCTCCTCTTGCATCTGTTATTTGGAACTCTACTCCTTCTAGCTTTTTACTTATGTCTTCTTTGTCTATTTTTTCTATTTTTATTCCATATAGTGTTTCTTTTTGGTCTTTTAATTTATTTGTTAGTATTATTTCTATATTTTTATTTTCATCATATGTTTTTGCTTGTATTTTTTCTTCTGTTCCTTCTTTTGCTGTTTCTTCTTTTTTCTTTTCTTCTTCCTGACTATTGTTTTCTTCTTGTCCTTCTTTACTATCTTTTTCCTGTTGCTGTTTTTCTTTGTCTTTTTGCTCTTCTTGCTTTTCTTTTACTTCTTCTATTGTTATTTCTTTACTTGAGTTATCTCTTCTGTATACTACTTCTCTTTCTGTTTCATCTAATTCGTATTTGTCATTTGCTTTTGTTTCTTGCAATGTTGCTTCTATTCTTCCTGTTCCTTGTAAGTTTTCTACTTTTATTTGTCCTTTTTCATCTGTTTTTCCTTCTATGTAATATTCTTCTCCACTTTCTGCTTTTATTTTTATTCTTACTTCTGTATTTGGTATTCTTATTCTTTCTGATTGTTCATTTACTTTTTCTAATAGTAATGTATATGCATTTTTCTTTTCCTCTTCTTTCATTTCATTTTCTATTTTTATTATTATTTTTTGGATTTCTATTTCTTTTATTTGTAGTTCTTCTGTGTTTTCTGGTTCTTCGTTTTCTTGTTTTTTATTTTCTTCACTTTCATTCTGTCCTTCACTTTCTTCTTGTTGTGTATTTTCTGCCACTTGTTCATTTTCTTCTACTTGTATTGTTTCTTTTCCTATTTCTATTTTTACATTCTCTCCTTCTAGTATTTCATAACTTTCTATTTCTATTTTGTTTGTTTCTTCATTCTTTTTGAATGTTATTCTAAAGCGGATTTCTTTTTCATTTAGTTCGTATCCTTGTGGTGCTTTTATTTCTTTTATTACATATTCATATGTTCCTTCTTTTGGTTTTGCTTTCATTATGTCTATTTTTCCTTCTTCGTCTGTTGTGTATTCTATTTTTTCTTCATTTGGCGCTGTTACTTCTATTACTGCATTTGCTAAACATAATTGTTCGTTGTCTTTGTCTATTTTTTGCAGCTCTATTTCATATTGTTGTTCTTTTATGTCTGGCGTTTCTTCTTCTTTTTCATTTTCTATTTCTATTTTCATATTCTTCTCTTCTTCATATGTGCTCACTTCTAATTCTTCACTTCTTTCTTTTATACCTAGCTTTTTACTTGTGCTGTCTCTTCTGTATTCTACTTCCATTTCTCCATCTATTTTTTCATATCCTTCTGGTGCTTCTATCTCTTCTAATGTTACTTTACTTCTTCCTGTTCCTTGTAATCCTTTTATTACTATGTTTCCTTCTTCATCTGTTTCTACTTCTGGTATGTAGTATTCTTCTCCACTTCCCATTTCTATTTTTACTTTGAATTTCGCTCCTTTTAGATTTTCTCCTTTTTCGTCTTTTTTATGGATTGTTATTTCATATGTGTCTTCTGTTTCTTCTTTTTCATCTTCTATTTTTACTCCTATATAGCTTTGTGGTTGTGTTCCGTCTTCTTTTTTGGTTATTTCTGCTTCTCCTTCTATTACATATGCATCTATTATGTGCATTTCTCCTGTTTCATCTGCTTTAAATTCTACTTCTAATTTTACTTCTCCTGCTATTTTGTATCCACTTGGAGCTTCGATTTCTTTTATTGTGTATTCGTATTTTCCTTCTTTTTCTGGCATTTTTATGTTTTGTAATAGAATTCTTCCGTATTCGTCTGTTGTTCCTTCTACTTCTCCTACTTCTGGTATTTCTATCTTGAATTTCGCATTTGGTAGCCTTATTTCTTTGTTTTCACTGTCTACTTTTGTTAATAAAAAGTTGTATTCTCCTTTTAGTTCGTTTGATATTGTTACTATTAATTGCTTGTTTTTGTTATCTACATAGTAGTCTACATTCGCTGAATCTTTTCCGTCATCACTGTCATCACTGTTCATTTTCTTTGCTTTTCCTGTTACTGGATCTATATAGAATTGTATCCATTTACTCTTTCCGTCAAAATATCTATTTGGTGGGGCTACTAATTCTGTTATATCTACATTTATTACTCCGTCTGCTTGTAATTCTTCTATACTTATTAGTCCATCATGGTTTACTCCTTTTATTGTTAGTGTTTTTGTTGTGTCTGTTTTTTCTATGTATCTTTCTCCTTGTTCTCCTGTTTGGGCTTCTTTGTTATACATATTTCCTTGTCCATTTTGGGCTGATACTTTTATTTTTAATTCTGCTTCATTTATTCCTATTCCCCATGGTAAACTGTTTCCTGCATATCTTATTTCTGAATCTATTTTTTGGATTATTAATTCCCAGCTGTCTTTTGCTTTTCCTTGGTCTTGAGCTTGTACTGTTATTTCATTTTCAGTATTTTCTATTCCCGTTATGTCTTTACTTGTTCCTATTATTTGTGCTCCTGTTATTTTTACTTTTGTTTCTTCATCATTATAATCATATTCAATTTCCTCTTCTGGCTCTTCCAATTCTTCTCCTTCTATTGGATCTTCTACATCGTCGTATTCATCATAATCTTCTTCTTCCTCTTCTGGATCTATATCTTCTTCTGCATCATTTTCATCTTCATCTCCATCTTCTTCATTATATTCTTCATCTATATCTTCTGGTTCATCATCATCATCTGATTCTTCGTCTATTTCTTCATTTTCATTATATTCTTCGTCATAATCTTCTTCTTCCTCCTCTTCATTATCTACTTCTCCATCAGTATCTTCATCTTCTTCATCTATTTGCTCGTCTTCTTCGTTTATTTCATCATCTTCTGTTTGCTCTTCACTTACTTCTCCACTATTTTCTTCATTCTCTAATCCGTCTATTTCTGTAATACTTTGAATTTCTTGTATTTTTTGGATTTGTCCCTCTATTTTATTCTTCATCATTGATATGCTTAAAGTGTCTGGCTCATCTTCTATGTCTTCATCATCTCCACTGTCTTCTTCATCATATCCTTCGTCTACTACATCTCCTTCGTATGTTACTTCTATTATTGTATCTTCTTTACTTATTTTGTATCCCTCTGGAGCTGAAATTTCTACTATTCTAAAATAATATGTTCCTGTTGGTTTCTCTGGCCACTCTATGCTTCCTATTCCGTTTTCTCCTGTCATTACATACCATTCTTTTCCTGTTTGCATATCTTCTATTTTATATGTTGCTCCCGCTAGTAATATTGTTTCATCTTCACTGTCTGTTTTTTCTACTTTGAATGTCAAACTTTGTGTATTTACTAGTTCAATTACTATTTGGTCGTTTTGCTGACTTATTTTTACTTTGTCTTTTAAACTATTTGATGTTTTTTCTTCTATTAATTCTATTGTTCCGTCTTCTCCTCTTTTTAATGTTACATATTTTTCTTTTGTACTTCTTACATATCCTTCTGGTGCTTCTTTTTCTTTTATTGTTACTTGTATTTCTCCTTTATTGCTTAATCCCTTAAATTTTATTGTTCCATCTTCTCCTGTCTCTATTTCTTTGCTTATGTCTGTTGTGCTTCCATCTTGGTTTTCTAATACTAATCTTGTTTCTATTTGTGCTCCTTCTAATGCTTCTCCTTTGCTGTTTTCTTTTACTATATCTATTTCATATGTATCTTCTGGTATTGGTGGTGTTGGTGGGTCTGGTGGTGTCGGTGGATTTGGATTGTCAGGTTCTTTTTCTTGTGGACTCTTTTTATTTGTTACATTAAATTGCGCATATGTCCTAAAGTTGTCTCCTTCTCCTTTATTTGTCATTTCTATTAATGCATTTCCTGTATTTGTGTCTTTTCCTTCATCTAATATTTTTACATTTTCTATTGTTAATATCTTCTCTTTTCTTCCACAATACTCGTATTCCTTTTCTTTAAATGTTATCTCTATTTCCGCTTCTCCGTCATTTAAATCATATCCTGCTGGTGCTTGTGTTTCTTTTATTTTATATCTATATGTTCCTTCTTTTTCGTATTTTAAATATACTACTCCTAATCCTTTTTCTGCTGTTCCTATTTCATATTTTGTATTTGTTTGCTCATTTGTTATTTCATATACTGCTCCATTTATTTTTATGTTTCTATCTTCTACATCTGATTTTTCTATTCCTATCTGCACTTTTTCTTTGTTCTTTATTACTACTTCTACATTTTTTCCTCCATCTGTTAAGCTTACTTTTATATATCCATCTGTTGTCATCACATATGTTTTGTCTTTACTTACTGTTATTTCTTTTCCTTCTATTTCTATACTATCTATATCTATTTTCTTTGTTGTTTTGTCTCTATCATATGTTATTTTTACTTCTTCTGCTAATGGTATATATCCTTCCGGTGTTTCTATTTCCTTTATTTTTAATGTTATCTCTCCTACTCCTGTTAATTGTAGTTTCGTATTATTTGTTTTTGCTATATAATTTCCATTTCCTTGGCCTACATTTTTATATACTTGTTTGTAATCTCCGTCCCCTAATTCTACTTTTTGGTATTTATTATTACTTATTAATTTGTAATCTCCCTGATTTTTTCCTACATATTTATATGTTTTTATTATGTTTCCTTTTCCTTGTTTTACCTTCGTATATCCATTATTTACATATGAATAATATGACTTTGTATAGTCTCCTTCTCCATATCCTACATATTCATATCTTCCATCTTGTGTCTTTTTATAGTCTCCTTTTCCTTCTTTTACTTTTTTGTATTTTGCTGTGTTTCCTACTGTGGTTGTTACTGTTCTTATTTCATATTCTCCTATATTTTCTCCTACATATTCATATGTTCCATCTTGTGTTTTATTATAACTTCCTTTGCCTACCCCTACATTTACATATTTTTCCGTCGCTTTTCTACTTATTGCATATCCTTCTGCATTTGTTTGTCTGTTGTAATATTTTATGTCTGTTCCTATGTTTCCTCCTTTTCCGTCATTTGCTGTTTGTTCTATATTGAATACTGCTCCTTCTATTCCTAATCCGTTATCTAATCCCTCTTTTCTTACTGTTACCGTATAGTATTCTTCATTTTTCGCTATTATATCTACATTTGCCTTTCCTGCATATTCATTATTTACATCTAATTTTCCTCCTACTATTGTGTCATTTTCTAATTTTACTTTTGATGATGTGTCTCCCTCTGTTAATTGTTTTGAATATGGATAGTACTCATTATATCCACTATCTACATAGGCTCCTTTTATTTCTACCATACTTAAGTTTGTGTCTTTGATTTCGTATTTTTCATTTTGGCTGTTATCTATTTCTCCATTTAAATACTTAAATGTGTATTTTGTATAATATTTTACCTCTGGCTCTTGTTTCCAATTTCCTTTCTCATCGTATCTATATGTTGTTACTATATATATTTGATTTGCACTTATTCCTCCTGTTTGTTCGTTTTCTTTTTCTCCTACTGTTCTCTTATTTATTAGTGTTACTGTTACTATGTTTCCATACCTATCATATTCTATTTTTAATTTAGTTCCTCCTGGTGCATTTTTCTTTATATCTGTATATATTTCATTTCTTACAGTTTCTTTTTCACTTTTTATTATTTGTCCATTTTCTGTTGTTATTTTCGTTCTCTTTTCTGCTTTTTGATAATTATCACTATAATAATTTGGACTTATATTATATGATATTACTCTGTTGTAATATGTCTTTACACTTGCCTTCTTTAATGCTGCATAATATTGGTTTTCTGCTTGTTGTGTCCATCCTGCATTATTTGCATTTTCTTCTGCTTGTTCTATTTCTCTTCTTGTCTTTTCTGTTCCTTCATATACTACTTCTCCAGCTAGTCCTATTCCTTTTTGATATACATTATATAAATTATTTGACTTTTTGTATCCTACAAATGCTCTCATTATTTTTTCTTCTTTTCCATAATATACTTTACTTATCCTTCTTCCTGATATTCTTGTAAAATAATAACTTAATGTCTTATTTGATGTATATGCTCCATATCCTTCTTTTCTTAATTTTAGCGTTCCTGCTACTTTTGCTAATGTCTTATTTTTTACATTCGAATAATTTGTTCCTAATATTGCACTTGTTGTTTCTGTTGATGTCTTTCTTAATGTTCTATCTTCTGTTGGCAACCAGTATTTGTATGCACTATAGAAATATATTCCACTTGTTCTATTTATTATATACCCTAAATTTCCTACTTTTATATTACTGTCTCCTGAGTCTACTGCCTCTATGTTTATTTGGGTCTTTTCTCTGTGTACATAACTTCTAAATGCTACTTTTATTTGATTTCCTTTTGACACATATACCGCTAGTCCCATTCTTTGGTCACCTCGTCCATCCTTTTCTGCCACTATTCTTAACTCATCACTTACTTTTTTTATTCCAGTATTGTAAATATTTACCTTTTCTATTTTCGTTACGTTTCCATCTGAATCCCTCGTTATTTGCATTAATCCTTTTACATTTGATTTGCTTGTTTTGTTTGTACTTATATTCGTTCTTTCTACTGTTACCTTTTTGCCTTCC
>CANRBL010000064.1 GCA_947628835.1 uncultured Clostridia bacterium
AGTGGAGAAAAATAACATATATATAACAAAAAAAGTTAAGTATTTGCAAGATTTTTAGAGTTTTGCAAATGACTATTTTAAAAAATTTAAGGAGAAAAATATGTTAGTAAAAAATCCACAATTTGAAATTTCAGCTGTACGACAAAGCCAATATCCTACTTCTGGTCTCCCAGAAGTAGTTCTAGTTGGAAAGTCTAATGTTGGAAAATCTAGCTTTATAAATACAATGATAAATAGAAAAAAATTAGCACGTACTAGTAGTGAACCTGGAAAAACTAGGCAAATAAATTTTTACAATATAGATGAAAAATTTTATTTTGTTGATTTACCTGGATATGGATATAGTAAAATGTCTAAAAAGGAACAAGAAGAAGTTGGTAAATTTATAGATGAATATTTATATACTAGAAAAGAAATTGCACTAATTATATTTTTATTAGATATTAGACATGAACCTACTAATAATGATAGAATTATGTATAATTATATCATTAGTTCAAAAATACCTTTTATAATACTTACTAATAAAGCTGATAAACTTGCTGTAACAAAAGTTGAACAGGCAATGCTACATATTCAAAAATCAATAAATCCTATTGGTGATATTGTTACATTACCATTTTCTTCAGAAAGAAAAATTTATACTGATGACGTTTGGAAAGAAATTGAAAATATAATATGAACTTCCTAGAAACTTTTTTAGTTTCTGAACACAAAATAAAATATATAATTTTGAAAAAAGCGCATTGAAAATAATTGAGCTAGAAATTCTAAAAAATTTTATGGAAAGAGTTCACGCTTGTCGTGGAAGGGTGCCATAAAATTTTTTTTAGAATTTCTGCGAAAATTATTTGAACGAGCATTTTTGAAAAATTATATATTTTATTTCAAAAAAATCACTATATAAATACTATGAAATCTTTTAGTTTAATTATATTCTTTATTTATCGTCATTGCTACATCTCTACCTGATTTAGCAGCCCACGCTACAGTTCCTTTTGTTCCAGCTAATTCTCCCCCTGCAAATATTTTTGGATTTGATGTTCTACCATTTTCGTCTACAGCAATACCTCCATATTTATTTAATTTCAATCCTAAATCTTTTACAAAATCTTCAGCATGAGAACCTAATGCCATAACAACATAATCCATATCTATAATATAGTTACTTCCTTCAATATTAACTGGTACTTCTCTTGTTTCTCCCTCTTTTTTTACTAATTCTGTTTTTATAAGTTCTATCTTCTCTACTTTATCTTTCCCTAATATTTTAACTACATTATTTTGAAATAAAAATTCTATATTTTCTTTTTTTGCTTCTTCAATTTCTTTTTCCTCTGCTGGCATTTGCTTTTCAGCTCTTCTATAAATTACTTTTACACTTTCAGCTCCTAAACGTTTGATTGTTCTTGCGCAGTCCATTGCTACATTGCCTCCACCTATAATTGCGACATTTTTACCTTTATAATCTGGATAACACTTTTTTTCTAATAATTCATTTCCTCCAAATACCCCTTTTAAATCTTCTCCTTCTACTCCCATTTTTGATGTAATATTAGCACCAAAACTTAAGAAAATTACATCATATTCATTTGTTAAACTTTCTAATTTTAAATTTTTTCCAAGTTCCTGATTATATTTTACATTAACTCCCAAATCTAAAATTTTCTGTATGGTATTTTTTACTAAATCTTTTGAAAGCCTAAATTCTGGTATTCCATGAACTAATAGTCCTCCTAAATAATCATATTTTTCATATATTGTTACATCAAATCCGTATTTAGCTAAAAATGCACTACATGTAAGACCTGCTGGTCCTCCACCAACTACTGCTATTTTCTTTCCTTTCTTTTCTTCTATCTTTCCATCAAATAATTTATAATTTTCATTTATTGCAACATCTCCTACAAAAGCTTCTAAATCACCTATATTTACCGCTTCTCCTTTTATTCCTCTTACACATGAACCTTCACATTGTTTTTTATGAGGACAAACCCTTCCACACAATGGTTGCAATACTGTTGTTTCTGTTAAAATATTATATGCCTCTTTTATGTCATTTTCTTTTATTGCTTTAATAAAACTAGGTATATTATTTTCTAATGGACACCCTTTCTGTGAACATGGTTTCATTTTACAATTCAAACAATATTCTGTTTTTTCTTTAATTTTTTCTATTTCCATCTTATCATTCCTTCTTCTATATATGCTTTCAAAATTTATTACTATATTATAAATAATTATTTATTTTACAAAATTTTCTACTTCTTCCTTTACTTTATCTATAAATTTTTGAATTTCCATTGCTCCAATATCTCCATCCTTTCTTGAACGAACTCCAACAGTTTCACTTTCTTGTTCTTTTTCACCTACTACAAGCATATATGGTATTTTTTGTAATTGTGCTTCTCGTATTTTATATCCTATTTTTTCACTTCTTTCATCTATTTCTACCCTAATTCCACTTTTCTCCAACTGCTCTTTTACCTTATTTGCATATTCCATATGCAACTCTGATATTGGAAGCACTCTTACTTGAACAGGTGCTAGCCATATTGGAAATGCTCCTGCAAAATGTTCTGTAATTATTCCTATAAATCTTTCAAATGAACCAAATAATGCTCTATGTACTAATATTGGAGTTTTCTTTGTTCCATCTGTATCTATATATGATAAATTAAATCTTTGTGGTAATTGGAAGTCTAATTGTACTGTTCCCATTTGCCATTCTCTATTTAAACAATCCTTCATTTTTATATCTATTTTTGGTCCATAAAAAGCTCCATCACCTTCATTTATTGTGTATCCATCTTTTCCACAAATTTCCTCTAAAACATTTTTTAAATCATTTTCTGCTTTATTCCAAACTTCTATTTCTCCCATATAATCATCTGGTCTAGTTGATAATGTTAATTTGAAATCAAGTCCAAATATTCCATATATTTTCTTTGCTATTTCAACTATGTCTTTTATTTCTGTACCAATTTGGTCTTCTCTTATAAAATTATGTGCATCATCTTGCCTAAACATACGTACCCTAAACAATCCATTTAATTGACCTGATTTTTCATTTCTATGTATTACATCAATATCATTAAATCTTAAAGGTAAATCTTTATAACTTCTTAATTTTGATTGATATACTTTTATTGCATTTGGACAGTTCATTGGTTTTAATGCTTGCTCATTTCCATCCATATCTGTTAATACAAACATATCTTCTTTATAATGATCCCAATGTCCTGATATTTTCCAAAGTACACTACTATTTAATTGTGGACCTGAAAATTCTTGATAACCTCTCTTTTCATGTTCTTTTCTCCAAAAGTCTATTAAAATATTCATCATTTTAAATCCTTTTGGTAGCCAGTATGCCATTCCAGGTGCTGTTTCATCAAAAAAGAATAAATCTAACTCTTTTCCTAATTTTCTATGGTCTCTCTTTTTTGCTTCTTCTATCATAGTTATATATTCTTCTAGTTGGCTTGCTTTTGGATATGATATTCCATAAATTCTTTGTAGAACTTGTTTATTACTATCTCCTCTCCAATATGCTGCTGATGATGAAAGAATTTTTACTGATTTTACTTTTCCTGTACTCATTAAATGTGGTCCTGCACATAAATCTGTAAATTCACCTTGCTTATAAAATGTAATTTCTTCTCCTTCTGGTAAATCTTCTATTAATTCTACTTTATATGGTTCTTCTTTTTCTTTCATCAATTTTATTGCTTCTTCTCTTGTTAAAGTAAATTTTTCTATTGGTAAGTCTTCTTTTATTATTTTTTTCATTTCAGCTTCTATTTTTAGTTTATCTTCATCTGTGAATGGATTTTTTGTATCAAAATCATAATAAAATCCTTCATCTATTGCTGGACCTATGGCTAATTTTACCTCTGGAAATAATCTTTTTATTGCTTGTGCCATAATGTGTGATGTTGTATGCCAATATGCTTTTTTTCCTTCTAAATCACTTTCAAATGTGTGTATATTTAACATACAATCTTCTTTGATTTCATATCTTAAATCTTGTACTTTTCCATTTACTGTTGCACATGTTGCAACTCTTGCTAATCCCTCACTTATTTGCTTTGCTACATCTATTACTGATGTTCCTTCGTCCACCTCTATATTTGAACCATCTTTTAATGTAATTTTTATCATATATTTTCCCTCCTTTTAAAATTTTTTATATGATATAAGATTTTTAGAAAAACTTTCCTACTATATCCAAAAAAAACACTTCTAACAAACATTACATTTGTTAGGAGTGCTTTTATACACGGTTCCATCCTATTTTTTTCTTAATTTATAGACTATAACGCATCTTACACGTCTAATTTTCATTAGAAACTTTCAGCAGGTAGTTTTTCAAATATGTTTACTTAAATTAGCTCTCAGCCCTTGACTAATTTTCTCTGTTAGCAACCTCTATTCTACTTTTCCTCTTATTTTTGTCTTTACATTTTATATCTTATATTTACTTTTTATTCATTATTATTTTAATACCATTTTAACAAAATGTCAATTAAAAAAATATATTTTCAGGAAAGACATGAAAAAATTTTTCATCTAGTTTTCTTTTGGTACTTATTAATGCAATTAGTTGGTTTAAATGCTAAATGGTATAGATACCAAAAATAAAAATTACAATGTGATTTTCATCTATACAAAAAATCCTGTGACTAATTATAGCCACAGGATCGAAAGTTTGTTATAAAAAAATTTATTTATTATTAATAATTTCTTCCATTATGCACTTCATGTTGCCTAGTGGATTAAATGTCCTTAAATAATCAATTGAACTTTTTATAGTAGCCCAATCAACTATTACAGGGATTCCTTCCACAAATTTTACGACACCTAGCTCTAACACTTCCGGTGTTAGAGAAATATGATATTCATCACGAACTAATGCATTAATTTTATTCCAATCATTATGCAGTTCATTTTTGTCTAAGCTCTTCTCCCCATATTCTTTCGATAAACGTCTATATATATACATATCCGTCAACAAATGCCATGCATATCCTTTGTAAAAAGCCTCTGATTTTTGCTTTTTATTTAAAGTCTCCCAATACGCTAACACATCTGGATTAGAACTTACTCCAAAATGCGTACTACTTTTTTGCAGAATGAATGTTTCTAATTCACTATAATTAGGCATTTCTACCGTTTTTATAGTATCATATTTCGCACCAGCCTGCTCTCCATATAGTTTTACGTATTTCTTCAGCATATCTGGAGCCTCTACTCCAATAACAAAACTCCGATTTTCTAAAGAATTGCCTCCACAAGCAGCAAGATGAATATAATATCCCGGCATAACTATTTCTCCTTTCTTTTATAAATGGCTATTAACACCATGATTATTATTTGCATATCCCCCAAGACAACCGTCTCGGGGGAATCGATTAGAAATAGAAAATATTATTTAATTTTACTCGTTGTTTTCAACACCAATATTAAAACTTGGATTATTGTTTTCACTCTTATTCTGATTGTAATTTCCAACTCCAATATTAGTAGTTGGATTGCTGTTTCCAGCAACTCCGAGCTTATCTTTCAAAAGAAACAGTGGTAACATCTGATTAATATCATTATTTTCTTCAGACTGACAACACATCGCCATCATAGCTAATACCATCGAGTCGTCGCCTCCTCCAAGCTTATCCTTCAAAAGAAGCAATGGTAACATCTGATTAATACCATTATTTTCTCCTGACGACTGACCGCACATTGCCATCATAGCTAATACCATCGAGTCATCGCCTCCTCCAAGCTTATCCTTCAAAAGAAGCAATGGTAACATTTGATTAATACTACCATTTTCTGCAGACTGACCGCACATTGCCATTATAGCCAACTTTTCTCCTGTTAACTCATCGCCTAAGTTAAGTGAATCACTAAAAGCAACAACTTTTACAAAAACTTTAAAGCCAAAAAGATTCTTGGTTGGAATCATCCTTTTGATTTCTCCAGTTGCAGCAGATAACATGGATTCATTATTTATAACATAATAATATCCATCATCCTCTTTGATGAGGTCACCCACATCAACCTTTGTAGCCGGTATTATGAATATTGGTAGATTTCCAAATTGGAGATTCCCAATATTCGTAATCTCATTTTTAGTTTTATTATAAATCCGCCAACTTTCATTAACTTTAACCGCCACTCCCATAAGGGTACTTGTAAGATTACTGTCTTTATTAATTCCAAATTCCCACTTAATATTAAATGGGTTTTTCATTGTTTTTTCTGTGTTGCTCTCATTATTCATAGATTTATCCTCCTTTTGATGCTCTTCTAATTTCTTCCATTCCTTTTCGGAAAATTCAAATCCTAAAGGATATGATCTTGTGCATTCTCCATACGCGGAACAGTCGATACAACCACAAGAGTAATTATTACATCCCCATCGAATGACATTATCACCAGCTTCAACAAAACTCACGTTGATTGCCTTCTCCAGATCAGCTTTATAGCAAGTTTTAAAACAAACGTGCAGTTTTTCTTCTTTAACGTACAATTTAACATCCCAGTTATTTCCATTATCATCTGGACATTTAGGGCATTTCAACCACATGCTCTGCTCATCACTATAATAATAACTAAGTTTCCTTCCTTTGTACAACAACTTGTGTCTTTCTCCACAGAAAGGACACAAGAATTTATCAGGTGCTAAATCTAAGAACTTTTTTATCTTTTCTTGCATAATCCACCTCCTTGGCAATTACAATACTGTTTCTATCTCCTCTCCTTTCCTCATTTTTTATATTTGAGGCTATCAAAGACAACCGCCTTTGATATACAGCACAACAAATAACGCATTTTATTATATCACATATTTATAAAAAGTCAAACTTTATTCAGATATCCAAAAAAATTTATATGATTATAGTTTGAAAGAAAAATTTATATAAATAAAACCAAAACAAGGAAAAAAGGCATAGTTCCCCCTTACC
>CANRBL010000065.1 GCA_947628835.1 uncultured Clostridia bacterium
TGTTTCTTTGTGTTACTTTTATTGTTCTATTTTCATCATCTACTTCTGTTATTTCAAACATTTCATCTTCTGTTTTTTGTACTTCACTTCCTGCTGTACTACTTAATGTGCTTCCTCCTACATTTCCCGTTGTTCCTTTTTCTACTATTTCTGCTTTGCATGTTTCTGTATTTTCATCATACTCTATCTTTATTGTATGTTCTTCTTCATCTCTTATATATCCTCTTGGCGCTTTTGTTTCTCTTATTGTTAATTCTGGGTCTTTTCCTACATCTACTGCATATATTGTTTTTACTTTTCCGTCTGCTCCTGTTTCTTGTCCTCCCATTTTTATAGTTTGCTCATTTGCTTTTACTAAGTATTTTGCTCCTTGTAGTTTTTCTCTTGTTCCATCTTTTTCTTCTATATCTTCTTTTGTTATTTCTACTACATATCCTTGTTTGTTCTGTATTGTTACTGGTATTATTTGTTGTTCTTCATTTATATCTCCCACTACTATGTTATTTGCTTTTGTTTCTGCTGTATATGTTCCTGTTTCTTTATTGTATGTTATTGTTATTTCTTTTTCTTCTGCATCTTCTACATATCCTTCTAACGTGTTTTCTTCTTTTATTGTTATTTTTCCACCATCTTTTATTTGTACATATTCTTTTGTTTCTACTTGTCCTTGGTCATCTGTTAATATTCTTCCTGTTGGTATTTCATTTCCTTCTTCATCTGTTTGTGTTTCTATTTCTCCTATTAACTCTTTTACTTGCTCATCTACTTTTACTGTAAATTCTACTCCTGCTATTTTTTTATCCTTTTCATCTTTGTCCTCTTTTGTTATTTGTATTTTATATCCTTTTTCATTTCCTATTTCTATTTTTATTGTTTTTGCTTCTTCGTCTATTTCTGCATTTATTACTTTGTCTGTTATTCCTTCTAACTTTAATGCTCCATCTTCATCTGGTTTTACTTCTATTCTTTGTGGCTCTTTCTCTAATACATATTTTTCTGGTACTTGTATTTCTTTTATTTCTATTACACTATCTGTGTTTATTTCTACTCCTTGTTTTATTATTACTTTTCCATCTGTATCTGTTAAACTTGTGTTTATTCCATATTCATCTTGTTTTCCTTGTGTTTTATATTGCTTTCCATCTATTGTTACTTCAAATTCTGCATTTTCTATTTTTGTTTCATGATTTTTTTCATCTTCTTTTACTATCTCTATTTCATATCCTTTTTCATCTGTTATTTCTATTTCTATCTTCTTGTTTTCTTCATCTATATTTTTTACTTTTATATTATCTCCTTCTACTTTTACATCTAATCCGCTTGTATTTCCTTGTTCATCTGTATTTTGTGCTTTTTGTATCGTTATTGTTTTTGTCTTTTCATCTAGTATATACCCTTGTGGTGCATCTATTTCTGTTAATTCTATCTCTGTTTTATTTCCTTTTCGTATTCCACTTACTGTTATCTTTCCTTCATCATTTGTTGTTGGTGTTGTTATTCCTTTACTTGCATCATTTTCTATTACTTCTACACTATACTGTGCTCCTGGTAATACTTTCCTGTCTTGTTTTCCTTGTGTTTCATCTGTCTGCTCTATATTTTGCTTTTCTACTTTTACTATCTCTACTTCATATTCTTTTTCATTTTCTATTGTTAGTTCTATTACTTTTCTTGTTTGTTTTTCTTCTATTTGTCCTTCCTCTTCTTTAGTTATCTCTTTTCCATTCTCATCATATTCTTTTATTTCTACATTTTTTATTCTATCATCTTTACTTAATATTTCTAATTCTCCATCTTCTTTCTTCTTTAACTGTACATTTAACATATCTTCTATTTGTACATAACCTGCTGGCGCTTTTATTTCTGTTATATCTAATTCTGCTTCTCCTTTTATACGTATAAATCCTACTGTCTCTTCTGTATTCGTTATATCCATACTCTTTGTGTATTTATACATTCCTGTTTCTTCATTTTTATCTAATCTTGATAATACATTAAACTGTGCACCTTTTACTTCTTTCCCATCTTCATCTATTTTGTTTATTTTTATCTCATAGTCATCTTCTCCTCTTTCGTCTTCATCATTTAATAATGTATAGTATACGTGTTGCTGATATTCTCCATCTTTTACTTCCATTTCTTTCGTTGTTTGATTTGTTATATTTTTATATCCTGCTTTTACTCCTACTCCTAATGTTTCGAATATTCCTTCTTCTGTTTTATTAAATTGGGCCTCTAATTCTATTGTCTCTGTTGGCAATATATATCCTATTACTGTATCTTTTTCATATACTTCAAATGTATATATCCTTGTTTCATCTATATCATATGGTCCTTCTATATTTAAATCTTCTATTTTTACTCTTAATGTCATTTCTCCATTTTGGTCTGATATCAAACTATATGTCTTTACTCCTTTTGCTATACTTCCATCTCCATATTGTACATTTTCTACTACCTCTAATGCTACTCCTCCTAATTTATATTGTATTGTACTTTCATCCATCTTTACAAAATGTACATACAAATATGTATCATCTACTTTTGTATTATATTCCTCTATTGTTATTTTCTTGCTGTCTCCTGTTGGTAGTTTTATATCTGGTACTTTATCTTCTGTTGTTTCTGTTTCATCTATTACTAGTTTTCCATTTACTTTTACTAGTTTTATTGTCTGCTCTTCTTCATCTACTGCATATCCACTTCCTTCTGGTACTGACATTTCTTTTATCTTTATCGTTGCTGTGTCATTTACATCTATTCCTATATTAATTTTTCCGTCTAGGTCTGTTACTTTACTTACCACCTGTGTTGTGTAATCTGTTGTTACTATTATTCTATATTCTACTCCTACTATTTTTTCAAATGTTGCTGAGTCTTCTTTTGTTATTTCTAATTCAAATTCTTTTTCTCTTGGGGTTGCTCCTATTACTACTTTCACCCTATTTGTTATCTCATCTTCAGTTTCTTGATTTTCCTCACTTACCTCTTTTGCTAATTTAGTTTTTTCTTCTACTTTTACTACATTTCCATTATTATCATATGTTATTTCTACTTTTATTGTATCTGTTGTTACTACATATTCTTTTGATATACTATTTAAATATTTATTTTTGTTTATCTCTATTGTTGCTTCATATGTTCCTGGTCCTCCTTTTGGCATTGGTATATCTAATTCTATGTTTCCTGTTTCTGAATTTGCTGTTTTGGTTCCACTTGTTCCATCTGGCAAGCTTACTTTATATTGGATTCCTCCTAATTTTACATCTTCATCTTTTATATCTTGTGTTTCTATTACTATTTTATTACTTATTTTCTTTGCTTCTAATCCTACCGTTATTACTACTTTTTCTCCTTGTACTTCTGCTGATAATGTTCCCTCTTGTACTCCTTGTGCTATTGCTGTCATTTGCCCTGTTGTTATTGTTCCATCTTCCCCTGTTATTTCTTGTCTGTTTATTATTACTCTCTTGATTTCTTCTGTTGTCTTATATCCATTTACTTTTCCTACTTCTTCTAGTATTACTTCTATATTTCCTTCTCCTGTTTGATTTATTATTTTATATGTTCCATTTCCATTTGTTTTTCCTTGCTTTGTTATCTTTTCTCCACTTTGTGCTTCTACTTCTGTCTTAAATATTGCTCCATTTATCACTTTTGTTGTCCCTGCTTCTACTACTTTTACTTCTATTTCATATCCTTTATCTTGTTTCTCATTTTCCAATTGTAATGTTATTGAATCTTTCCTTTGGGCTATTACTAGATTTTTGCTTGTACTTCCGCCATCTCCACTTAATACACTTCCAGAGCTGTTTCCTGTTTTTCCCACATTCTCTACTTGGGTTATCTTTCCTTCTCCATCAAATGTTACTTTTAACTCTATATCTTCTCCTTTATTATATTTTAATGGTGCTTCTTCTTCTTTTACTATATATGTATATTCTCCTTCTCCTCCTACTTCTGTCTTTATTGTTGCTGCTCCGTTTTTTCCTGTCTTTCCTTCTCCTACTTTTCTATTTTGACTTTGTGTAGTAGTAGTAGTATCTACTCCTTCTACATTACCACTTGAATCTTCATTTTCTTTTAATTCTATTTTATATTTTGCTCCTCCTAAATATATCTCTGTATCATCTTTGTCTACTTTTTTTATATTTATATCAAATGTTTGTGGAGCATATTCTATCTCTAAACTTAATGTCAATTTATCTGCTTCATATCCTTTTGACACTATATCTTGTGGACTTACTTTTAAGTCTACATTTGAGTCTTCACTTAATATCTTTATCTCTTCTTCTTCTTTATTCTCTATTCCTGCTAATCTATTTTCTTGCTTTATTTTAAATGTTACTTCTCCTTCTGTCGTTAATTTTTCTAATTTTATTTTTCCTTCACTATCTGTTGTTAATCCACTTTGGTTATATATCTCTACTCCATAATTGTTATATCCTTTTACTGTATATTTTAATCCTTTTATTCCTTCTTCACTCTCTGCTACTGCTGTTATTTCTCCTTCACTTACCTTCTTTTTTACTGCTTGAATTTCTATATTATATCTTGTTTTTACTATTGTTTTAGTTGTTGTTGTTAATATTCCTTCTGTCTTTACATCATTTATATGCCCTTTTACTGTTACCTTTACCTCTTTTTCTCCCACTGTTAATGTATCACACTCTACTTCATAATCCTTTATTTCTTCTGTATGCCCATCTTTATATGTGGCTATTACTATCATTCCTGTTTTATTTAATTCTTCTCCTTGATATGAAGCTTCAGTTGGACAATATGCTCTTACACTTTCTAATATTGTTCCATATTGGCAATTTGTATCTTCTTCTGTATATCCACATGACCATCTTTCTATTGTTCCACCTTTTTGACATACTAGTTTGGTATAGTCTGGCACCTGTGATACACAATGTACTGTTCCGTGGAGAGCTTTAACTCCAAACTGAAAATCAATCTCCTTAAAACCATACAAACCGCTGTTATACTTATGAGTTACTACTTCCTGATTACAACCTGGACAATACATAACTGCTCCATTTTCCTCTTTATAGTTATCGTCATCAAAACGGCTTTTATCTTCTTGATACTTCCATGTACATTCTTCAACTTTAGTAGCAGTTCCCCAACTAAATGTTTTATCATTATTTAAATTTTTTACACCATAATGTGTTTTATATGTAAGACCCTCTATATTTCCTTTATAAACTGTTGCTATATATTTCCACTGTGCAGTATTTCGAGAAGATAAAGAAGTGAGAGTAACCTTGCTTTTTCCTGTCGCTTTACTATATGCATAATATACATCAAAATCACTAACATATACAGATTGATATACATTTGAACCATCTGCATTTAACTTCATTTCAAAATAATTTTCTTTTTCTTTTGTTTCATAGCAACTATCTGTATGTTGATGATAAATTGATGTACAGTGATTAACTGTATGGTTATGTCCTATATAACATTCATTTGTATGATTATGATTATCTGTATTTAACGTTATATTATTTAATATTTTGGTGGTAACTTTGTTATTATTTAATGTCCTTTTTACTTCTATATCATATCTGGTTCCTTTTTCATATGGAATTACACTTTGACAATGTTGAATTTCCTCTATTCTTTTATTTGAATTCAAACCAGTTCCCCTTATTACATATACTCGTTCTCCATCTATTGGACATTCATATAAATAATATGCTTTTTGTGCTCTTTCATATTTATCGCCTTTTTCTGCATTATCAATAGTTACTTTATAAAAACTTCCTCCACATACATGAGTTCCGTGAACTTCGTCACTTGTAGCATATATTTTTTGTCCACATATATTGCATTTAAATAAATAAAATGTTGTAATTTTATCAAACTTTCCTGTTTCTATACATTCATATTTTCCAGTTACTTTTGTATCTAGTCCAAATACATTCTCATTCTGCCATCCACTCCAATGTTCTCCTCCATCACTACTGATTCTATATTTATATGACTTTACAGATTCTGCATTATAGTCATGAGGTAATATTGTCATTGAATCTTCTGTTGATGTATATAAAATTTCCCAACTATCATCTGTTTCTTCTGCATAGCTTCTTCTTAGTAACATAACATTAGCAACTAATATTATTATAATTAACACAGCTATTATTCCATATGCTGGTTTATTTGGCACAATTATTCTTCCATTATCATCTCTTTGAAATTTACTTTTTAATCTATTCCATAAATTCTCTTTTTCTCTATTTTCAGTCATTTTCAAAATCTCCTTCATTTGCTCACTTGTATAGTGTTTATCATTTACACTAACTCTGCTTTTTATCTTTCTTAATGTCTTACCTCGCAACGGAGGAGATTTTAAATTCTTACTATTTTCTAGATAATACTCTCTCTCTCTCTCTCTCTCTCTCTCTCTACAGCCATAAGGTTTTCAGCCTTGCTATTGTTTTTTATTACTTTTTTTTCTCTTTTCATAATATTTTCCCTTTCTACTCGTTCTTAAGATTTATAAAGATTGAAATATAAGAATTTGAATGAAATGAAAATCTTATATTTCAATGTTGTAAATGCATTAAAATGTATTAAAAATACAATATAACTGTATTAGCAATATCTTGCCATAACATCTTAAGAAATTACCTCTATATTATTTATATTTATTAATTAAATTTTAGTATATATAAAACACTCTTTCAACTATCAAAATTTGGCACAAATAAAAGAGCCCTCTAGTCCTTTACGGAACTTTGATACGCTCTTTTTTTACACTCTTTTTATTTTATTGTTAAATTTATATTACAAAATTATGCTTTTTTCGATTTTTTCT
>CANRBL010000066.1 GCA_947628835.1 uncultured Clostridia bacterium
GCAAAAAATGAAACTATAAATAAAAATTATTGAGAAATGATAAATTGAAATACTGCTAACTAGTGTATTTTACTTCTTTTTTACATTCTATATAAAATCAAAAATTTATTAAAATATTTGACAAAGTAAAATATATATGCTATTATTTAATTACAAAATAAATGTGTTTGATGTTTCCGATGTTCAAACATAGTCGTATGTGTACCTGCGAATACACATACTTTTTTTATACAAAAATAGAGCAGACTGCGAAATCTACTAAAAGTTGTCGACAAAGGATTAACTAAAAATAATATTATAAATAAAAAAAGAAAAGAGATAAAAATATTCTATTATAAAAAATGTAATAGAATATTTTTTTAGCTAATTCGCGATAAAATATATGACTAATAACAAAATAGTAATAGAATAAAATATTGAAAGTTTTTAAAAGATAATGAAAATAAAATGAAAAAGTAATAAAAATTTAATATTAAGAATAGAATTAAATAACTTGAATATTGTATGCAAATAACCTAAAACGACATTAGTCAGAATGGAGAGAATATGTTTTTAGTATTAAATAAAGAAAAAATATGTGTTTACATTGTATCAATTATAACAGTGGTAATGTTATTTTGTATGGTAGGAACAACTAATAAGCCTAATGAAGAAACAACAGTAGCGACAGCATCAAATAGTTCAACCAGATTACCAATATACAATGTTCAAACTGAAGAAAATAAAGTAGCATTAACAATGAATTGTGCATGGAATGCAGATGACATTGACAGTATATTAAACACGCTAGAAAAAAATAATGTAAAAATAACATTTTTTATGGTAGGAGATTGGATAGATAAATTTCCAGAAGCTGTAAAGAAAATATCAGAAGCGGGACATGAAATAGGTTCTCATAGTGATACACACCCACATGTAAATAATTTAAGTTATGAAAAAAATATAGAAGAAATAGAAAAAAGTAATGCAAAAATAGAAAAGATTACTGGTAAAAAAACAGACTTATATAGAGCGCCATATGGAGAATATAATGATACAGTAATAAAAGCAGCAGAAGATAATGGATATTATGCAATACAATGGAATTTAGATACACTAGATTATACAGGCATAACAGGAGAAGAAATGTGGAGTAGAATAAAAGGAAAACTCTCAAAAGGCTCAATAATATTAAGTCATAATGGAACAAAGCACACAGCTGATAGCTTAGATATGTTATTAAAAAATATAAAAAAAGAAGGATATGATATAGTAAAAGTTTCAGACATAATTTATAAAAGTGACTATATAATAAATAGTACAGGAACGCAAGTAAAAAATTCTAATAATGTTCAATAAAATGAATCCTCATATATTTAAAACATTACAGTATAAAAGTTCTAAATAAAAGATATAATAAGAAAGTACATAAAAACACGAAGAATCAATAGCATAAGTTTAATTGTAATATAAAAGAGGGGATTATAAATGTCTTTTATAGGAATTATTGGGGATAGGAAAAATTATTCATTTATAAAAAATGCAATAGCAAAAAATGGAGCAAAGATTGATGTAATATATATAGATAATGAGAATATAGAAAATATAAAAAATATAAAATTCGATATGATAGTAGTAACTAAAGAAATAAATGATATGTATACAAAGCAAAAATATATAGAACAAATAATGAAAAATATAAAATATTTGTTAATAAATTCAGATATAAAATCAGATATGAATATATTAGGACAAATAAAATGCCAAATTATAACATATGGTTTAAATCAAAAAGCGACGATAACTGTTTCTAGTGTAAAAGAAGACAATATATTAGTGTGTATACAAAGAAATATAGAAACTATAAATGGGAATGTAATAGAGGAACAGGAATGTAACATAAAATCAGAGAATATAAATACTAATAAAATATATAATTTATTGATAATATTTACAATATTAGAGGTATATAAAGAAAATATTAGTAAAAAAAATTACAAAATTTAACTTTTTATGTAGACAAAACCAAAAATATGTTGTATAATAGAAAATGTAACAAAGAGAACTCTAAGAAAAATATACAATTGATAAATAAAAAATAGGGAGGAAATTAAATTGAATACAAATTATTTAGAAAATAACTACTTAACATTAGTAGGAAAAGTTACTGGAGAAAAACAATTCAGTCATGAAATTTATGGAGAAAGATTTTACACATTTAATTTATCAATACCACGTTTAAGTGGAAATGCAGATGTTATTCCAATAATAGTATCAGAGAGATTAATTGTTGGAGATATGCTTGAAGATGGAAAAAAATTAATGGTAAAAGGACAATTTAGATCATACAATAGTTATGAGAATGAAAAGAACAAATTAATTTTAACAGTATTTGCAAAAGATATTTCAGAGGTTGAAGAAGAAAATGAAAGTGACATAGCTAAAAAAGATATGACAACAAATGAAGTTGTTTTAGTAGGATATGTATGTAAAAAACCTATATATAGACAAACTCCATTTGGAAGAGAAATAGCAGATTTATTATTAGCTGTAAACAGAGCATATAACAAATCTGATTACATCCCATCTATTGCGTGGGGACGCAATGCGAGATTTTGCCAAAACTTAGAAGTAGGAACACAAGTAAAAGTAGTAGGAAGAGTACAATCAAGGTCATATGAAAAGAAATATGAAGACGGAAGAGTTGAAAATAGAGTAGCATACGAAGTTTCAATAGGTAGCTTAGAAGTTATAAATCAAGAAGATAATGGCGAAGAAGTAGAAAATAAAGAGGCGGTTTAAAATATAATATAAAAAGATTATCCTAGATAAAGATTATTGCTGGGATAATCTTTTCCTTTTTTTATTGACAAATATTTTTCATAATATATAATATTAATGGATAAACTAATGATATGTAGGTAAAATTTGAATAAAGTATTTACATATAAAAAATGCATCATATTTTCAAATTAAATTAATACCTAAAGAAAGGGAGAATGTAAACAAATGGAAGAAAACAAAATAAGTGAAGAAACGAAAGTAAAACAGATGATAGACGACTTAGTGGAAAAAGCAAAAATTGCTTCAAAAGAATATTTAAAATTAGACCAAGAAACTGTAAATAACATAATAAAAGCAATGTCAATGGCAGGATTAGAACATCATATGGAACTTGCAAAAATGGCAGTAGAAGAAACAGGAAGAGGAATATATGAAGATAAAATAACTAAAAATATGTTTGCAACGGAATATATTTATCATAGTATTAAATATGAAAAAACAGTAGGAATAATAAATGAAAATGACGAAGATGATTATGTAGAAATTGCAGAGCCAGTAGGGATAATAGCAGGAGTAACACCAGTTACAAACCCTACATCAACAACAATGTTTAAATCTATAATATCAGCAAAGACAAGAAATGTAATAATTTTTGGTTTTCACCCATCAGCACAAAAGTGTAGTGTAGCAGCTGCAAAAATATTAAAAGAAGCAGCAATAAAAGCAGGAGCACCAGAAAATTGTATATTATGGATAGAAGAACCATCAATAGAAGCAACAAGAGCATTAATGAATCATCCAGATGTTAATCTAATATTAGCAACAGGTGGGACAGGTATGGTAAAATCTGCATATTCTTGTGGAAAACCAGCATTAGGAGTAGGACCAGGAAATGTTCCATGTTATATTGATAAAACAGCTAAATTAGAAACTTCAGTAAATGATTTAGTATTGTCAAAATCATTTGATAATGGAATGATATGTGCATCAGAGCAGGCAGTTTTGGTAGATAAAGAAATATATGAAAAATTCGAAGAATTAATGAGAAATGCTGGTTGTTATTTTGTAAACCCAGAAGAAAAAGAAATGTTACAAAAGAGTATGTTTGAACAAGAAGGTGGAAAACTTAAATCACATGTACCAGGGAAAAGCCCATATGATTTAGCAAAAGAAGCTGGATTTGAAGTACCAAAAGATACTAAGGTATTAGTAGTATATGAAGATGGAATTGGTGAAGAATATCCATTTTCAAGAGAAAAATTAAGTCCTGTACTAACATATTATATAGTAAAAGATGAAGAAGAAGGAATAAATAAAGCAGAAAGATTATTAGAATTTGGAGGATTAGGACATTCTGCTGTTATACATTCTGAAAACGAAGAAACTATATTAAAATTTTCAGAAACAATGAAAGCTGGAAGAATTATTGTAAATTCACCATCTACACATGGAGCTATTGGAGATATATATAATACAAATATGCCATCACTTACTTTAGGTTGTGGCTCATTTGGAGGAAATTCAACAACAGCAAATGTATCATCAGTAAACTTAATAAATATTAAAAGAGTTGCTAAAAGGAGGGTAAATATGCAATGGTTTAAAGTTCCAGAAAAAATATATTTTGAGGCAGGTTCAATATCATATTTAGAAAAAATGCCAAATATAGAAAGAGCATTTATTGTAACAGATGAGGGAATGGTAAAATTTGGTTATGTAGATAGAATTTTATATCATTTAAGAAAAAGAGAAAGACATGTACATTGTGAAATATTTAGTGAAGTAGAATCAGACCCTTCTTTTGATACAATAAAAAAAGGTGTAGAACAAATGAATTTATTTAAACCTGATGTTATAATAGCATTAGGTGGAGGAAGTCCAATAGATGCAGCAAAAGGAATGTGGTTATTTTATGAACATCCTGACGCAGATGTGGAAGGTTTAAAACTTAAATTTATGGATATAAGGAAACGTACGTATAAATTTCCAAAATTAGGAGAAAAAGCAAAAATGGTTGCTATACCAACAACTTCTGGAACAGGTTCAGAAGTAACATCTTTCGCTGTTATAACAGATAAACAAAAAAATAAAAAATATCCATTGGCAGATTATGAATTAACGCCAGATGTTGCAATAATTGATCCAGATTTGGTAATGAGTTTACCAAAAAGTGTTACAGCAGATACAGGATTAGATGTATTAACACATGCTTTGGAGGCATATGTTTCAAATATGGCTTCAGATTATACGGACGGTTTAGCAGAAAAAGCTGTAGAATTGGTATTTAATAATTTGGAAGAAGCATACAATAATGGCTCAAATAAGGTAGCAAGAGAAAAAATGCATAATGCAAGTACTATTGCAGGTATGGCATTTACTAATGCATTTTTAGGTGTTAATCACTCAATAGCCCATAAAATGGGAGCAGAATTTCATATGCCACATGGAAGAGTAAATGCAATATTACTTCCATATGTAGTAAAATATAATAGCAGTAAACCTTCAAAGTTTGTTTCTTTCCCTAAATATGAATATTTTATAGCTGACAAAAAATATGCACAAATGGCTAAAAAAGTAGGATTGAAGGCAGATACTGTAGAAGAAGGTGTAAATTCTTTAATAAATGCTATTAAAGAATTAAATGAAAAACTTAATATACCTAAATCATTTAAAGAAGCAGGAATTGATGAACAACAATTTTTAGCTAAAGTTGATATGCTTGCAGATAGAGCTTTTGAAGATCAATGTACAACTGCTAATCCTCGTTTACCATTAGTTAGCGAAATAAAACAAATTTTATTAGATAGCTTTTATGGAAAAGAAATAGAATAAATTATATAAAATGTAATAGCACAAAAATTTACTATGTAAATTTTATACGATAATAAACTTACGGAAAGCTTAAAATAAAGTTTAGAGTATTAAGGCTTTCCGTTTTTTATAGTTATTATTTTTTTACTTCGACAAATATAGAATCTTCTTTTCTAATTGAAAGAATAGTTCCTCTGACTTCATAAGCAATGGGATTTCCAGTTGGACTTGTGAATACAGGGGTTATTTTTGTTCCTTCTACTAAGCCTAAATCTAACATTCTTCTTCGTATATTTCCGTGTATTATTTAATTTATATATTGTTCCAGTTGTGTTTAATGGTAGTTTATCTAGTTTTATTGATGTTGTATTCATATTGACCTCCAATTGTATAATATGTCTAATATATTATATTTATGTCGATTTTAAATGTGATAGAATAGTCTAATCATTTTATCAGTATGCATAATATCAATAAAAACAGGAGAAAAAGTAGCAATAGGAGCAGTAATGATTACAATAATATTGATAAAGAAATAGCAAAAACAATTGCTATTTCTTTTTATTTGGTGTATACTGTAACCAGTGAAAAATAAAGATATAGGAGAGAAGATGTATGAGAGAAAGAAAAGGAAGAGGAATAGCAATAGGAGATAGTGACTTTAAATCAATATTAGATGATGACTGCTTATATATAGACAAGACAGAATTTATAAAGCATATAATAGATTGTAAATCAAGAGTAACATTAATAACAAGACCAAGAAGATTCGGAAAAACATTAAATATGAGTACATTAAACTATTTTTTTAATATAAATGAAAAAGAAAATAGCTATTTATTTAAGGATTTAAAAATAATGAAAGCAGGAGAAGAATATAAATTAAAACAAAATCAATATCCAGTAATATTTGTAAGTATGAATGGAATGAATTGTGCAAAATATGAAGAAATGATAGAAA
>CANRBL010000067.1 GCA_947628835.1 uncultured Clostridia bacterium
GGTGCCATAAAATAAGTTAGAATTTCTTAAGCTTTGTAATGAGCCGAGGAATGTAATGAAAATCTTATATTTCTATGTCTCTAGTAATTTATCTATTTAAAAGCATTATATTGTAACCAATATATTAGTAAATTTTAAAAAAAGTATTGAAAAATAAAAAAAATGATGTATAATATAACAATAAGTCAAAGAAAGTCAAAGTCAAGATGAGGTATAAAATTAGTAAAGTTGAATAGAAATAAGGAAAGTGATATAAATGAGAAAAGCAGATATAATAGAAAAATTCATAAAGGAACTGTTTGAAAAAGCAGAAACAAATTATATAGAAATACAAAGGAATGATTTAGCAGACAAGTTAAATTGTGTACCATCGCAAATAAATTATGTAATAGCAACGAGGTTTAAGCCTTCACAAGGTTATTATATTGAAAGTAAAAGAGGTGGAGGAGGCCATATAAATATAAAAAAAATGAATGACACAAAATCGGACTATTTGACGCATATAATATCAAGTATTGGAGAGGTGATAACTAATCAGGAGGTAGATATACTTATAAGTGATTTTTTATCATTTAATATAGTTACAGAAAAAGAAGCAAAACTGCTTAAAGTAGCAACAAGTGATAATGTGCTTATTGTAAATAGTGAAATAAAAGACAAATTAAGAGCAAGCATATTAAAAAATATGATAATTAATTTAGTTTAAAAATAGTTAGATAGCTATTAAAAGAAAAGGAGGAAATTATGATTTGTGATAATTGTGGAAAAAACAATGCAAATGTTAAATATACACAAATAATTAATGGAAAGAAAAAGGAAATGTATTTATGTGATAATTGTAGTAAAATGTTAGGAATAAATAATATAACATTTAATATGCCAATTAGTTTTTCAAGTATGTTAGGAGGTTTATTTGATGAGATAGAAAATGCAGAAATATTTCCAAAATTAAATCCAGTGCAAGAGTTAAAATGTAATAACTGTAATCTAACATTTGAAGAATTTTTACAGAATGGAAAATTTGGTTGTGCAGAATGTTATAATTCATTTGGAGAAAATGTAGACGAAATATTAAAAAGGATACAAGGAAATAATAGACATATTGGAAGGTTAGGAAAAATTGAAAATATGACTCAACAAGATAATGTAGAAAAAACAGATAATGCAAATAATGAAAAGGTAAGAAATGAAAATTCAGAAAATCAAAATAAAATTGAACAATTAAAATCTAATTTAAAAGATGCTATAAAAGAAGAAAGATATGAGGATGCAGCAAAAATAAGAGATGAGATAAAAAAATTAGAAAATGAAAATAAGTAGTGTAATAGATATATATAATAGAAAATATCAGTATAATTTTTCTATTATATATAATCACAAATGCTTTGTAATTAAATAAATGCCTTAAGGTAAGGCAAGAAAGGAATGATATAAAATGAACTGGTATTTACAGAGTGGAACAGATTCTGATGTAGTATGTAGTACAAGAATAAGATTTGCAAGAAACTTAAAAGAATTTAGTTTTAAATTACAAAATAGAGAAGAAGTAGAAAAGTTAGAAAATAAAATTCAAGAAGAAATGATGAATATAGGATATGGATTAAAATTTTTAAAATTAAGTAATATTGATGAAATTACTAAGATAAGTCTAGTAGAAAAGAATATAATAAGTCCTGAATGTGCATTAAACCAAAAACAATTATGTGATATATTAATAAATGATGAAGAAAATATATGTATAATGATAAATGAAGAGGATCATTTTAGAATACAAGTATTTAATTCAGGTTTAGAATTAGAAAATACATTTAATTTAGCAAAAGAATTAGAAGAAAAATTAGATAATATATTTCATTTTGCAAAAAATAAGAAATATGGATATTTAACAGCATGTCCAACTAATGTAGGAACAGGAATGCGAGCATCTGTTATGGTACATTTGCCAGCCCTTTCAAAAACATCTAATATACAAAAAATATTAGAAGTTATAAATAGTTTTGGTATGGAGATAAGAGGAATATATGGAGAAAATAGTCAAGCATCAGGAGATATGTACCAAATTTCAAATAAACATACATTAGGTATTACAGAAGAAGAAATAATAAAAAATTTGAAAGTAATAACTAAAAAAATTGTTGAACAAGAAAGAGAAGCAAGAAAATATCTAGCAAAAAACAGTATAGATTTAGAAGATGAAGTATATAGAGATTTTGGAATACTTAGTAATTGTAGAAAAATTTCATCTAAAGAAACAAGAAAACTATTATCAAATGTTAAAATGGGGACAGACTTAGGAATTATTAGAGAATTAACAGATTTACAAGTTTCAAAAATTTATTTATATACAAAGACAGCAAATTTACAAAAATATTGTAAACAAACTTTAGACAAATCTCAATTAGATATAAAAAGAGCAGAAGTTATTAGAGAGATAATTAATAATAAATAAATGATTAGTTAAGTTTAATATATAATGTTTTTAAATAAATTCTTAAAAGTATAAAAATACTAATTAAGATAATATGAAATTTAAATGTTAATTGAATAACTAAGAAAAAAGGAGGTAGTTATATGACATATAAATTTACAGGAAGAGCAAAAAAGGCTTTAGAAATAGCAAGTGAGATAGCATTAGAATTAGGTCATAGTTATATAGGAACAGAACATATTTTATATGGATTGGTCAAAGAAGGTGCAGGTGTAGCAACAAGAGTATTAGAAAATCAAGGAATAACAGATGACCAAGTTTTATCAAAAATAGAAGAATTAATAGGTGTAGAAGAACCAAAAAATGAAACATTGGGATTTACACCAAGGACAAAAAGAGTAATTGAAAATGCATTTATTGAAGCAAAAAAAATAGGATATGATTATATAGGAACAGAACACTTATTGATAGGTATAATAAGAGAAGGAGATAGTATTGCAGCAAGAATATTGATGGATTTAAGTGTGAATTTACCTAAATTATATAATGAAATTGTAAAAGTAATAAATGAAGATGAAAGTAATAGTCAAAAAGAAAATGGAGAAACAAAAAATGTAAAAAGAAAAGGAAGTTATAATTCAACTCAAACTTTAAATCAATTTGGAGAAGATTTAACGAAAAAAGCAGAAGAAGGAAAATTGGACCCAGTTATAGGGAGAAAAGACGAAATAGAAAGAGTAATACAAATTTTATCAAGAAGAACTAAAAATAATCCATGTTTAATTGGAGAACCAGGTGTAGGAAAAACAGCTGTTGTAGAGGGATTGGCTCAAAAAATAATTTCAGGTGATGTGCCAGAAATATTAAAAGATAAAAGAGTTGTAAGTATAGATATTTCTGGAATGGTAGCAGGAGCTAAATATAGAGGCGATTTTGAAGAAAGAATAAAAAAAGCATTAAATGAAGTAAAAAAAGCAGGAGATGTTATTTTATTTATAGATGAAATTCATACAATAGTTGGGGCAGGTTCTGCAGAAGGTGCAATAGATGCAGCAAATATATTAAAACCATTACTTGCAAGAGGGGAAATACAATTAGTGGGAGCAACTACACTTAATGAGTATCGCAAATATATTGAAAAAGATTCTGCATTAGAAAGAAGATTTAGTCCTGTTAATGTTTCTGAACCATCAGAAAAAGACACAATAGAAATATTGTATGGATTGCGTGATAAATATGAGGCACATCATAATGTAAAAATAACAGATGAGGCCATAGAATCAGCTGTAAAATTATCTACAAGATATATAAATGATAGATTTTTACCAGATAAAGCAATAGACCTTATTGATGAAGCTTCTTCAAAAGCAAGGCTTGTTAATTATACAGAGCCTGAAGATTTGAAAAAATTGCAAGAAGAAATAGAAAAGGTAGAGAAAGATAAAGAGGAAGCAGTCAGAAGTCAAAAATTTGAAAAAGCAGCAAGTTATAGAGATAAAGAACATGAATTAAAAGAAAAGTTTGAAAAAGAAAAAATAAAGTGGCAAAACAAGAAAACAAAATCAGTAACTAATATAACAGAAGAAAATATAGCAGAAGTAATTGCAAATTGGACAGGAATACCTGCAAAAAAAATTACAGAAGATGAAAATGAAAGATTAAAAAATTTAGAGAAGAATTTACACGAAAGAGTTGTAGGTCAAAATGAAGCTGTAGAAGCTGTTGCAAAAGCAATAAGGAGAGGACGAGTAGGTTTAAAAGACCCAAAAAGACCAATAGGTTCGTTTCTATTTTTAGGACCTACAGGAGTTGGAAAAACAGAACTTTCAAAAGCATTAGCAGAGAATTTGTTTGGAGATGAAAATTCATTAATAAGAATAGATATGTCAGAATATATGGAACCACATTCAATTTCAAAATTGATAGGTTCACCTCCAGGTTATGTAGGATTTGATGAAGGTGGCCAATTAACAGAAAAAATAAGAAGAAAACCATATGCTGTAATTTTATTTGACGAAATAGAAAAGGCTCACCCAGATGTAATGAATATGTTATTACAGATATTAGAAGATGGAAGGTTAACAGATTCAACAGGAAGAACTGTAAATTTTAAAAATACGGTTGTTATAATGACTTCTAATTTAGGTGCTAGATTGATAACAGAAAAAAAATCTTTAGGTTTTATAAATAGTGCAAATAGTACAGAACAAAAAGAATATGAAGATACTAAAAAAGAAGTATTGGCAGAGTTAAAGAAAGAGTTAAGGCCTGAGTTTATAAATCGTATTGATGAAATAATAGTTTTCCATAAATTAAATGATGATGAAATTAATTCAATAGTAGATATAATGCTAAAACAAGTTGTACAAAGATTGAGTGAACAAAAAATACAAATTGAAATAGATAGTTCTGTTAATAAATTTATTGCGAATAAGGGAATTGATAAATCTTTTGGTGCAAGACCATTAAGAAGAACAATCCAAAATTTATTAGAAGATAAATTGGCAGAAGAAATATTAGATGGAAACTTGAAAAAAAATAAATTGGCTACTGTTTATGTAGAAGATGAAAAAATAAAAATAAAATAATGTTACAAAAATATTTCAAAAATATTACAAATTGATTTTTGATGGAAAAATAATTGACAAAATTTAACCATTAAGATAATATAAAATAAGATTGTTTGATGTAAAAAATTATTGCAAGGTAAAGTTTGGTACTATGTTTTTAATGAAAAAAAAAGGGGGAATGAAGAAAAAAAATAAACTAAAAGTACAAAATAATGAAAAAATTAATAAATGAACAAAAAAGGGAGGAAAAATATGTTTCAAAATATATTAGAAATAGTAAAAATACCAGTAACAACAATGATTGAAAAATCAAAACAAGAAGATATAAAAAAAGGAGCAATAAAAGCATTAATAATGTCAGTAATACTTGCATTATTAAATGTATTAACACAATTTGTTAGTATAATAAAATCAGTATCAAAAAAATCATATTACTATGATGACTATACATCATCACAAATATGGGAAAAAAGAATGGATAAACTAAAAGATGCAGAATTATTTAGTGGATTTTTTAAACAAATAGTAATATATATAATAATAATAGCAGTAATAGCAGGTATATTACTAATAATAACAAAATTATTAAAAAATCAAAAGAAATATGAAGAGATGTTATCTTTAGTAAATAACACATTTTTGTTATATACAATAGGAACAATATTAAGAGTAATAATATCATTAATATATCAACCTTTAGGAATGTTAGTA
The DNA here is from genome assembly GCA_947628835.1 of uncultured Clostridia bacterium. Lineage (GTDB taxonomy): Bacteria > Bacillota > Clostridia > TANB77 > CAG-508 > CAG-269. The sequence goes on from CANRBL010000067.1 coordinate 5,710, forward strand.
ATGTTCGCAATAGTAGTATATACCATATTAACATTAATTAATGCATTTAGAGATATTTTAGAAGATGTAGAGTCAGATAGTTTAGTTTTAGTATCAACTGGTGTTATGGTTGCAGTATTGGTTATAGCAGTAATTTTATTAATGGTAGTGTATGATGTATCATTTAAAGACATAGGAACAGCAATGGAATTGTTAGATTATTTTAAATAAGAACAAATAGAAAAGCTTTTCATAAATTGGTTATTCTAAGAAAGTCATAATTAGAAATATTGATTGAAATATTGAGTGAAATTATTGGAAATAATAAAAGTATAACAAGTAGAAACAAAGGAGGGAAAAACAAATGAAAAATGAAAAAATAAGAAAAAACGCTAAAAGCCTTGAGGCTG
>CANRBL010000068.1 GCA_947628835.1 uncultured Clostridia bacterium
TATTTTCTCCGAAACAAAAACATAAAACTTATAAAGATAATTTAACTTTCTTTAAAATAATAAATACCAAAACAAAAAATGATTTAGGTATTATTAGATTTTCAGATATGATACCTGTACCTCAAGAATGTGTCTATCTAATAGACATTAAAAGCAAAAGTTATGGATATAAAAGATTGCTTTCGGAACAATATTCGTATATAAATAAACCCGAGAATAGGAAAAAAATTCTAGATAAATCAGAAAAGCTATATAATATAGTTACTAAATCAAATAAAAGCAAAATGTCTAAATTTTATAAAGACTTAAGTTGTAATTTCAAGTTATTAGAAGAAAGGAGTGTTAAATATAAATTTAAAGCATAAAATAAAGAGTTCACTAAGTGTATTTTTTTAAGTATACTCCGTGAACTTATATTTTGTACAGTCAATAGCCTTAAATTTTTTTAATTGACAACATTGTGGTACAGAAGAATTAGCCCATCTTGAAATGGTTGGAACTCTTGTACACCAATTAACAAAAAATGCATCAATTGAAGAAATTGAAAAGGCAGGTTTAGCACCATATTATACAGACCATGGAGTAGATGTATATCCTGCTTCAGCGTCAGGAGTTCCATTTACAGCAGCATATATTGCTTGTAAAGGAGACCCAATTGCAAATTTACAAGAAGATTTAGCTGCAGAACAAAAAGCAAGAGCAACTTATGAAAAATTAATTGATTTATGTAGAGATAATGCAGATGTAGTAGATGTTCTTAAATTCTTAAGAGAAAGAGAAGTAGTACACTTCCAAAGATTTGGAGAAGCATTAAGAGGAGTACAAGACAAACTAGCAGAAAAAAATTTTTATATGAACGGAAATTGTGGATGTGGGAACAACAATAGTATGAACACATCAGGAAATACAATTACAGCAATGAACAACAACTTAATGAATAATAGTTGCGGATGTAATAATAATTAGAAATTCAAAAAACTACCAAAAAGGTAGTTTTTTGAGATTATAGATAAAAATCAAGAAAATAAAAATTTTTGTAAATTATAATTATTTACCAATAAACATTTGAACATAAATTTTACCATATGTAGGACTACTAACAACGCCTATACCAGTATAATTGTAACTTTTATTTAAGATATTAGCTCTATGACCAGATGAATTCATCCAAGCATTTACAGCACCACTATTGCTAGAATTACCTGCAATATTTTCACCAGCAGTAGAGTATTTTACCTTAAAACTATTTAACATATCAAAAGGAGAACCATATGTTGGTGAATTATGTGAAAAATAGTTACTTGAAACCATATCTTTTGCTTTTATTCTTGCAACATTTTGTACCTCATAATCAACTTTTAAAGCAGAAAGACCTTGATTGGTTCGTTGCTGATTTATAAGGTTAAATACTTCTTGTTCGTCTGAGGATAAACTAGATGTATTACTGTTTGTGCTGTTATTATTATTATTACTATTTGTAGTATTATTAGAATTAGGGTAAATAGCTTTTACATATTTTTGACTTACAGCACCGACATAATCACCTTCAATTTGAACTATATACCAATCTCCAACACCAGCAAAAACTCGTATGTAGTCATTCTTTTTAACTGTAGCTATAACATTATAGCCAAGTCCTGGACCGCTTCTAACATTTAAGGTTGTTGCAGTTACTAAACCAGTAGAAAAATCTAACTTATAATAATGTTGCATACCAAAACAGATATTAAAAAAAGAGAACATAGATACAAGAATAACAAATAATCCAGAAAATATAATTTTTTTATGTACTTTTACAATTTTCATTAAAACCTCCATAAATATAAATTAAGAAGTATACAAATGTTTAATATAATTCATTTGTATACATTCTTATAAAATATGTTATAAATATATTTCAAATTGTAAAAAATATTAATAAAATACGTAAAAATGTTTTAGTTATATAAATTTCTTTCATATAAATCTTGAATATAAACATCTTTTTCTTCAAAATTATCAATAAAACCTACTTTTGCCATATCATCATTTATGCCTTGTATCCAAACTGGGCGTTCATCATAAAAAACATCACTTTTTTCTTTGTTATTTAAAATAGAGTGAATTCTATCTAAATTCATATACATAACCTCCCATATGATAAATTATTTAGTATAAGTATATCCTAATATGGATATTTTTATTCTTACAATATAATAAAAACAATACCAAAGCCTTGATATTTATAAGCACATATAGTAAAATATTAGATATTAAAATACAAGAAAGGATGAAATTAGATGAAAGTTACATATAAGGAAAGAAATTTTGAATTACAAGAAAATCTTAAAATTTCAGAATTGTTAAAAGAAGAGATTGAAAATAGTAAATTTCAAGTAGTTGGAGCTAAGTTTAATAATGAGTATCAAAATTTAAATTATGAAATAAAACAAGACGGAAATATAGAATTAATAGATATATCAACAAAAGAAGGAATGAAAATATATAGAAGAACTTTATTATACATAATGGGAAAAGCATTTAAGGAAACATATCCAAAGGCGTTAATAAGTGTTGAATATCAATTATCTAATGCAATGTATTGTGATATTGTTGGTATGGAAATAACAGATGAAATGATAAAAAATGTAAATGATAGAATGAAAGAAATAGTAGATAAAGATTTAAAAATAAAAAAAGTAGTAATGACACGTAAAGAAGCAGAGAAATTTTATGAAGGAAAAGAAGAATCAAGAGGTGAAATACAATTAGAGGCAGAAGAAAACAATGAAATAAATATTTATTATTGTGAAGATTACTATAATTATTTTTTTGGTACATTAGCTAATTCAACAGGAAAAATAAAAACATTTGAACTTTTAAAGTATAAAAAAGGATTTTTAGTAAGATATCCTAGTTCTAGTGAGCCAAATATCATACCAGAATATGAAGAAAACAAAAAACTATTATGGGCGTTTAATGAATATAATGATATACATAGAGTATTGAATGTAGATACAGTACATAAATTGAATAAAGCAATTAAAGAAGATAGAATAAAAGATATTATAATGTTAGATGAAGCTTTACATGAAAAAAAGATAGCAATGATAGCTGATAAAATATTTCAAAGAAAAAACGTTAAAATGGTATTAATAGCAGGTCCTTCATCATCAGGAAAAACAACATTTGCTCAGAGATTAGGAATTCAATTACGATTGAATGGTTTAAAGCCTGTAACTATTTCAGTAGATAATTATTTTGTAGAAAGAGAGCAAACGCCTAAAGATAAAGATGGTAATTATGATTTTGAATGTTTAGAAGCATTAGATTTGGAATTATTTAATAACCATTTAATAAAATTATTAAATGGCGAAGAAATAGAAATGCCAGAGTTTGATTTTCATTTAGGTACAAAAAAGTATAATGGTAAAAAAATGCATTTAGCAGAAGATGAAATACTTGTAATAGAAGGAATACATTGTTTAAATGATAAGTTAACTAGTAAGATTGCAAAAGAACAAAAATATAAAATATATATAAGTGCATTAACTGTTTTAAATATGGATTATTTTAATAGAATATCAACAACAGATACTAGGTTAGTAAGGAGGATTGTGAGGGACTATCAATTTAGAGGATATTCTGCAAAAAATACAATAGCATCATGGCATATGGTAAATAGGGGAGAAGAAAAGAATATATTTCCTTTCCAAGAAGAAGCGGACAGTATATTTAATACATCTTTAATTTATGAATTAGCAGCATTAAAAGATTTTGCAATGCCATTATTACAAGCAATTGATAATACAAATCCAGAATATGCAGAAGCACAAAGAATAATTAGTATATTAAAATACTTTAATTCAATACCTGATAAGATTATACCTGCAAATTCTTTGCTAAAAGAATTTTTAGGAGGGGGAGACTTTAAATATTAAATTAAAAAGCCACATAATAAACATAGTAATGAAACCAATCCTGATAAGTCAAAAGAAAATCCAGGGTATAAAACAAAAATAGAACCTAATGTAAAGCCTATTATAGCATAAAATGTTTGTACATAAAAATGTTCTAAAAGAAATTTCGTGATTTTCATAATGATTATAGCTCCAAAAATTAAACCTATACCCATAGGAATTAATACAGGAAAATATAAAGTTGAAACAGAAGATAAATATGTAGGATATACTCCAAGTAGCATTAAAATAATAGTACTACTAACACCTGGAATTATTATTCCAATCGACATAACAAAACCACTAATAATTAAATAAAAATAATTAAAATTTGTCATAGTATTAGATGGCAAATTTTTTTCTAATATTACAGACACAATTCCCAAAAATAATGCTAAAAGTAAAAAAATGACATAACTTAATTTAAATTTATATTTATATTTTGTATGAACTTCTTTAAAGAGTTTTGGAATACTGCCTAAAATTAATCCTATAAATATAAATGATGTTTGATTTGGAAATTTATAAAATAAATATTGTAATATATTTCCAAATAAAATGACACCACATAAAACTCCTAATGTTATAGGTAATAGAAATTTAAAGTTATTTTTCATATTGCTAAAGAAGTTAAGTACACTGTCTAATAATTTTTCGTAGATACCAAAAACTACGCAAAGTACACCACTACTAATACCTGGTAATATAGCACCAGCACCAATTGCAATTCCTTTTAAATAATTTTTTGCAAAGTTCATATAAGACGCCTCCTTTTATTGAGAATATATTCACAGAAAATAGAGTATATGTTAAAATTTACAATATTACATAGAGTTTATATAAGGTAATAGATGCATAAAGTAACCTCATTTTGGAAATAATGTAAATGATATTTTTCAAGAGGAGGTTTTTTCTTTGATAAATAAAGTAGAGATAAGTGGAGTGAATACTTCAAAATTACCTGTACTAACAAGCAAAGAAAAAGATGAACTATTAAAAGCAATAAAACAAGGAAATGATGAAGCAAGAGAAAAATTTATTAATGGAAATTTAAGATTGGTATTAAGTGTTATACAGAGATTTTATGGTAGAGGGGAAAGTGCAGATGATTTATTTCAAGTTGGTTGTGTAGGTTTAATAAAAGCAATGGATAATTTTGATTTGACTCAAAATGTACAATTTTCAACATATGCAGTACCAATGATTATAGGTGAGGTAAGAAGATATTTGCGTGATAATAATAGTATAAGAGTGAGTAGATCTGTTAGAGATTTGGCATATAAAGCAATACAATATAAAGAAAAGTATATTAAAGAATATAATAAAGAGCCTACTATAGAGCAAATTGCAAAAGAATTAAATGTACAAAAAGAAGATATAGCATTTAGTTTTGATGCTATACAAGATCCAATTTCTCTTCAAGAACCTATATATAATGATGGGTCAGAAAGTATATACGTAATGGATCAGGTGAAAGATAGTAAAAATACGGATGAAGCTTGGACAGAAAGTATGACAATTGCACAGGCAATGAAAAAATTGAATGATAAAGAAAAAATGATTATAACTAAAAGGTTTTTTGATGGAAGAACTCAAATGGAAGTTGCAGAAGAAATTGGTATATCACAAGCACAAGTTTCTAGATTAGAGAAAAGTGCTATTTCTCATATTAAAAGGATTTATAGATAAGGTAAAAATACATTAGGTTATAATATAGCAAGTGTTAGATTTTCTAAAAATGGATATTAATAGAAAATTTATGCTTGTTTTTATTTTATCCTGATTGCATTATTATGTAACAAAAAAGCATTAATTAGCATTTTAAATGCAATAAAAAATATTTAAGAATTTGTAAAAAAAGATTGACAAAAATAATTAAATAGGTTAAAATGTAAAAGTGCTTACAAGAAAGCCATAATAATGGTGGATGTAGCGTAGTTGGTTAACGCGCCAGTTTGTGGCACTGGAGACCGTGGGTTCGAGTCCCATCTTCCAC
>CANRBL010000069.1 GCA_947628835.1 uncultured Clostridia bacterium
AAATATCAGAAAATAAAGAAATAACTATATATTATAAATTCAATATTTTAAATATGAGAAAATTAAATGATGAAGAAAAACTAATAAATGTTAGCTAGATAAAAAAATAGTCATAACAGAATATTATAACAATAATTGTTTTGCTTATATTAGCAGGAGTATCAATAGTAACATTAGGAAGTCAAAATGGAATAATAAATAGGGCAAAAAATGCAAAATTACAAACAGAACGAGAAGAAGCAAGTGAGAAAATGAAACTTAAAATAACAGAAATACAAACAAACTCATATAAAGAAAACGGGAGAGGAGTAACATTACAAGAATTAGCAGATGCTTTTTATGACGATGATGAGATAGAATATTTAGGAACGAAAAGTGGTAAGGAAAATCCAGGAACAGGTAAAGAAAAAGTAGAATTAGGTGATTCAGATGACTTATATGTAAAATTTAAAAATTTTAAATATGAATTTGGTTTAAATAAAGATTTAGAAATAGAATCAGTAGATGGAATACAGACAGCAACAGGAGGAGATGCGAGTGATGTAACTATAGGAGGAGAAAAAATTACAAAAGATAATGTAGCAAAATATTTAGGAAAGAAAGTAACAAATTATGTAGGTGGAAGTTCGGTAATGATAGGAAGTAAGACTTATGAAGTATCACCAGAATATAGATTATATTATATAGATTTCGAAGGAAAATATGGAGAAAAAAACACAATTTATTTAAAAGCAGAGTATATAGAAAAACACTATATATTATCTAATATAGATACAACAACATCAGCAGATGCAACAAACATAAAAATAAAACAGTTAAATCCTGAATTATATAAAGATGGTAATACGGGACCTGCAACGAGTAACGATAATATGAAAGCAGTAACATGGCTAACAAATATAACAAATTGGGCGAGTTTAGCAGATACGAAGTTTGATATAAATTATATAGTTGGAGCGCCTAGCGTAGAAATGATGATGGACAGTTATAATATGCGTTATGCGTTAAAAGAAACCGATCCGAAAATAGGTGAGATAACAAGTGATTCTAGTAGGAGGAGATTGTTCTATAGCTATACACAAGGTTGGGAAGGTTATAAGTTGGGTCCTGGTACCTCTGATTCTTGGTCTTCCAGTATGGTTTGGGTTCCAGTAATTGAAGACACGGCTGTGGGGTCTATGTATTGCCCTGATGTAGGTTGTGGATATTGGCTTTCTTCTCCAAGTGATTATAGCAAAACTTGTCTAATGGGCTGTCAGCATAGTGAGAGTATGGAGAACTATAAATATATAATTGAGTATGAGAGTGTTGTTCAGCTCAGATGTTTTTGCCCACTAGTTTCGCTAAGTCCTTCTAATGTATTGACTTTTTGATTTTGACCTTGTCAATAGTTGTGTGTGAATTTTTTAAATTTGATGAAGTTAATTGAGGAATCAAAGATTAAAAAAAATTAAATACTTATGATAAACAATTTGAAAAATCATATATAGTAGTAAAATTAAAAATATATCGGAAAAGTTAACTGGGTGAATTAAAGAATCAAATCTTAAAGAAATTATTAGAAAGACAAAAAATATGTGAGTGGTAAGATATAAATGAATGCATCATATATTTCAATGTATTTAGTAATTTATCTATTTAAAACCATTATCATGTAGTTACAAAAAAAATTAAAAAATTTTTAAAAAAATCTTGACAATATAGATATGCAACTGATATTATTAAAAATGATTAAAAAAAGAAAGGAAGAATGAAAATTATGAAAAAATTAAAAAATTTATCAATTGTTTTAGTAGTATTTTTAATTGCTAGTTTAGTATTTGGACTTAATGTACAAGCAGCTAGTACGTTTACTAGTTTATCTTTAGGTAGTGTTAATGGAAGTGCAAAAGAATATACATATGATGGAAAAGAATATGTTACTAAACAAAGTTCTAAATTAAAACTTTTTATCTATGGAGCAGAAATGAGTAATGTTATATCAGACAATGAAGAAGTTGCTGTAGTTGATGAAGAAGGAAAAATAACAATAAAAGCTGTAGGAAATTGTAAATTTAAAATTAATGGAGTAGACGAAACTTCTTCTAATGTTGTTTCACTTAAAGTAATATCAGATGCTGATTTTGAAAGTATTATGGAAATAAAAGACACATTAGCATCATTAAAAATATCAGGAGAAAAAGCAAAATGGTATCCTGAAGGTGAACTTAGCAAATTTCCTTGTGGTGAAATATTAGTTGGTGGTACTGCACAAATAGTTGATAGTGAAGGAAAAAAATTATCAGAAAAATATGATTCAGTAAGATATGAAATAGATAATTCTTATTCTGATGCAGATGCTATTTCTGTTACTGAAGATGGTTTAGTTACAGGTCTTAGTGCAGGAAGTAGTTATAAAACAGGTGTTGTTAATGTTTATATTGGTGATGATGCATCAAATTATAGTAGTGTAGAAATACGTGTAGTAAACGCATTTGGTGATTCTAACGATTTTGCTGGTCCTGTAGAAGATGAACCAGATAATGAAGAAAGTTCTGTAGAAACTGAAAAATCTGATGGAACAACTCCAGATGAAGTAAGCGTTGCACAAAATGCTGATAATAAAGATGCAAGTAGTTCAAATGCAGAAGAAAGTGCTAAAAAAGGTCAAGCTAAAAAAGAATTAGATGATGAACCAAAAGCTGGAATAAATTCTTCATCAGAAATTTTTGTTAGTGGTTTAGCAATACTTTCATTAGCAATAGCTATAATTGTAAAAAAAATGTAATTGAATAATTAATAATATAAAAAGGGTAGATAAATCTACTCTTTTTATATAATAGGAGAAAATCTATGAGTAATAAAAAACCTAAAAGATTAAAAAAGGAAAATAATAAAATAAAAGTTATAATAACATTAATCTTTTTTATAATATTTATTTGCTGTATATTATATTTAATATATAGTCAGTATTCTAAAAATAAAGATAAGGAAGATATAAAAGAAATCCAAGAATATAAAAATGTTTCTACAGAAGAAATTTCTAGTGAGGAAATACCAATCAAAACTGATGTGATGGCTAAAGTAGAAGAATTACAAAAAATAAATACAGATGTTAAAGGTTGGATAAAAATTGAAAATACTATAATAGATTATCCAATTTTACAAGGAACAGATAATAGTTATTATTTAACACATAATTACAAAAAAGAAGAAAATAAATATGGTTCTATTTTTGTGAAAGATAAGTGCAATTTTAATGATGTAAATTCAAATTTAATTATATATGGACATAATATGAAAGATGACGAAATGTTTAATTCATTACTAAAATATGAAAATAAAAAATTTTATGATGAACATAAAATAATAAATATCACAACTGAAAGTGAAGAGCGACAATATGAAATAGTAGCAGTAATGAAATCAAGAGTATTTTACAAAGATGAAAAAAATGTTTTTAGATATTATAATTACCTAAATTTTGAAAATGAAAATAAATATGCTGAATATATAAATAATATAAAAAAAGAACAATTATATGAAACAGGAATAACTGCAAATTATGGTGAGCAACTAATAACATTAATAACTTGTGAATATTCTCAAGAAAATGGAAGAATGGTTGTTGTTGCTAAGAAAATTTGAAAAAAGAGTATTGACTAAGGAAGAAAAATATTGAAAATACCCATATTAGAGTAAGTAAAATTTTTAAATTAAGTTTTTATATCAAATAAACATTTCTAATGCTTGACAAATAGGAAAAATCCTTGTATAATTTTATAGTGATAAAAATGAAAAAATAAGAAATAGATATATACATATATCTTGAAGTAGCAAGGAGGGATATAAATGGCACAGCCAAAAAGAAGATGGTCAAAAGCAAGAACACATACAAGAAGATCAACATGGAAAAAAGAAACACCAAAATTTGCAACATGTCCAAACTGTCATGAGCCAATAATGCCACACAGAGTATGTTCAAGCTGTGGATATTATGATGGAAAAGAAATAATAGCAAAAAAAGAAAATGAAAGTGCATAATAGAATAAGAAAAATAAAAAGGGTGAAGCTTTTGCTTATCACCTTTTATTTTACATAAGTGAAAATATTTGAGAAAAATATATGAACATATAGAAATAAAGATAAGTAAAAATGATTGTATATAAATAATTTAAGTATAGAAAAGGAGAATTAATGAATGGAATAATAATAATAAATAAAGAAAAAAAATGGACATCATCAGATGTAGTAAGAAAAGTAAAAAGTATAATAAAAGAAAAAACGGGACATATAGGAACATTAGACCCAAATGCAACAGGAGTATTGCCAATACTTATAGGAAAAGGAACTAAAATTTCAAAATATTTAATAAATCATGACAAAACATATATAGCAACATTAAAGTTAGGAGAGAAAACAGAAACAGGAGATATAGAAGGAAAAATAATAGAAAAAAAATCAGTAGATGATAATTGTTATAATGAAGAATATGTAAAAAAAATTTTATCAACATTTGAAGGAAAAAGCAAACAAATACCACCAATATATTCAGCAATTAAAGTAAACGGCAAAAAGTTATACGAATATGCACGAAATGGTGAAAATATAGAAATAGAACCAAGAGAGATTCAAATATATGAAATAAAATTATTGAATATAGACACAAACAAAAATGAAATACAGTATGAAGTAAGTTGCTCAAAAGGCACATATATAAGAAAATTATGTGAAGATATTGCAGAAAAATTAAGCACAGTAGGATATATGAAAGAACTAGAAAGAACAAGAATAGGAGATTTTTTTATAGAAAAATCAATAAAAATAAATGAATTAGAAAATATGGTAAGAAGTAATGATGACTGGTCAAAAAAGATGATAACAATAGAAGAAATATTTAAAGATAAAGAACAGGTAACATTAGATGAAAATAAAATGGAAAAATTTTTAAATGGAACACAGATAGCCGAAAGTTTAGAAAATGATATATATAGAGTATATGATAATAAAAAAAATTTTGTTGGAATAGGAATAGTAGAATATGGTAAATTAAAAAGAGATATTATAATAATATAAATGTATAAAAAATATAAAAAAGGCACATACCAATATTAAAAGGATGTGTTTTTTATGATAAATGATAAAAATAATAAAGATAATAAAAAAAATGATGATAAAAAAATGGATGTAAGTTCAATGGAAGTTGGAGAAGATGCAACAAAATATGGAGAATTTATTTCATCATATTTTGCGTGGGTATCATTACCTGACCAAAAAGAAAAGGTGGAAGAATTGGAAGCAATGACAAGAAAAAATAAAAAGTCAAATTAAAATGCTGTCATATAAATATATTTTTTTACAAGTTAATGGTTTTATATAAAAGCATAGAAATATAAGAATTTGAATGAAATGACGAATGTGATTGGAAAAGCTTTAGAAATTCTACGCAATT
>CANRBL010000070.1 GCA_947628835.1 uncultured Clostridia bacterium
GAAAAAGAATGGACAGTAGCAGACGATTCAACAGTAGTAATAAATCAAAGAACTACAAATAGCCAAACAGGAAAAGATGCAAATGGAAATAAAGTTATAGCTGGATCAGTTGGATGGTCTAGAAGAATAGAAGCATTACAAGTTATGCTTGTAAAGACTGAACCAGAAGTTCATTATGAATACAACTTTGCTGTAAATAGTAATAATGTAATTAATGATACAAATAGCTCAACAAGTAAAATTAACATTACATTACCAAGTGGAAGAGTTGAAGAAGATACAACATTTGATTTGTATTATGTAAACAGTAAAGAAGTAGATACAAAAATATCAGCTAGTAATTTAATAGTAAAACAATATGCTAATGAGTCAGGAGAAGTTTCAGTAAATTTTACTAATTACATGAATACTTTTGCGAGTTCAAATACAGAATCAAAAGTAACTTTAAAATTAAAAAAGAAAGGTTCTACCGAAACTGTAGCACAAACTGAAGTTATAGTAAATAGAATTCATCCAGAAGCAGTAAAGGTAAGCGCAAGACGTGATGGAACGCAAAACGCTGCCTTAAAATTCGAATCTAGAGCAGACAGCGATATTGTAAAGGTACACTATATTATTTCTAATTCTACAAATGTTCAAAATGTAGATAGTACTACTAATCTTATGGATAAAACCAAGCATAAAGATCTTAAGACTGTAACGGTTGAAAATAATAAATTTGATAATAAATTAGATTGGACTGAATTAGAAAATAGTACAGAAAGTAAGAAAAAATATACACCATATAAAATATATTTCGTAGTAGAAAATGCTATGGGAAATCTTTCAAAAAATGTTCTTTCAGTTGTAGTACCAAATGATACCAATGGAAAGATTGAAAGTAAAGTTACAAATGTATCTGTAAACAATTCATTAAAGGCAACATGGACTATTCCAAATGAACAACCAACAAATGGTTACACTGTAACAGTATATGATGAGGATGGAAAAGTAATAGGAGAGAAAAAGGTTGCTGAAGGTGATAAAACATCTGCAAGTTTAACTGATATTGTTAAAAAACCTGGAAAATATACTTTAACAGTTACTTCAAATGGTGCTGTTGATGGAACTTCAAGTGCTTCTGAAGAAACAGAACCAGTTGAATTTGAAGTTACACAATTAGAAAAAGTTACTGGATTAGAATTTGTAACAGATGATGAAACAGGAAACGTAAAGCTAAAATGGGATGAATATGCAGATAAAGACAATGCTGCATTCAGTGGCTACACTATAAAAATTTCTAAGTACAATCCAACTAAAGGTACATATGAAGATACTAAGACTCAAAATAATGTAGGAAAAAACTTAACAGAACTTAAGCTTAGTGAAATATCTACTTTTACAGCTGATGTTAATAATCGTTATAAAGCTGAAATTACAGCAAATAGGTCTAGCTCTTACGCAAAAGTCTTAGCTTCTGAAACAACTGAAACAACAAAAGATTATTTAAAATTATCTGTAACAACAACTCCTACTGCATTATCTGATACTAAGATGCAATTAGATTTTTCTGAGATGAATACTATAGAAAAATTAGGAAATGAAATAACTTATGATGTAGAGGTATGGAAAAAAGTTGAATCAGATACTGCTGAAAAACATTATGAATTAGTCGATACAAGAGAAGATGTAGCTAAAGATGAAAATGGAAAAATATTTGTAGATAAATTAGATCCAGAAACAGCTTATAAATTTGTTTTAGTAGTACATGTAGATGGAGATGATGCTGAAGGAAGAAGTGCATTATCGAAAGAAACAAAAACTTTAAGAACTTTACCTTCAATAGATGGATTAATGGTTACAAAAATTAAGCCAACTTCAGCTAGCGTTGGTAAAGGTAAAATATATACTGAATTAGCTGGTTATGATATTTGGATTGATGGAATAGAAATAACAAGTGACAACAAATCAGAGTTCTACGATCCTAATAATTTACTAGATGAAAGTAGTTATATTAAGACATTAGTTAAGAGCTTAAATGAAGGTGATATAATAATTTCTTTAACAAAAGAAAAGGTTACAATTAAAGCAGCTAATGTAGCAACAAATGGTAAGAATAGAATTATAAATGTTGGTAGCGATAGAGTACTTGAAATTCAAGGAAATGTTTGTCAACAAGACATTAGAATAGGTACAAATGAAGCGAAAGAAGTTATATTAACTGGTGAAGGTGCACTATTTAAAATAAGTAATTTTACTTCTATGGCACCAGTAAAAGTATCAGATGGAGTAAAACTAGTAAGTGATATTAAAGAAACTGATGCTCATAAGATATCTGTAACAATTCTTGCAAATGCTACAGCTACCCTAAATGGCATAGATATTTCATCATCAGGTGATTTGGAAGTATCTGAAGAAAGTATGATTAAATCAGAGCATACATTAAAAATAAAATCAGCAGGAAATAATACAATAAATATTAATAATAATTCTCAAAAGAAATTGAAAGTTACATTTATGGATGGAGCTCAAGCAGGAGATTATCAATTAGGAAAAATAACTATTAATTCAAATGCTGAAGTTGTTGTAAATTCTGGAGGAACATTAAAGGCTGATATGTCAATAACTACGGAAAATGCAAATATTGACATTACTGATAGTAATTTAATTGGTGCAAAAGACGTTAAAGTTAGTGCAAATAAAAATTCTAGCGCTATAACAATTAAGGCTAATACAACATCCATATTCCCAAATATTACTAATAACAATAAAGCAATAACAATAATGAACTATACATTAGATCAATTAAAAACTTTACGAGATAAAGGTACAACTATAACAGGTTCAAACCTAACCAAGGCTATGGTTCAAAATTTATCTGATGAACAATTACAGAAAATAGTAGATTACTTCAATGCTTTTGGTTCAAAACTACAAGCATTTGGAAAAGCTACAGTTAATAAAGATACATCTGAAGATAAAGTTATAATTACAATACCTAAAAACTCTGAACTTAGTTTGACAGAAATCAAAGGTCTAAAATAAGTATATTATTTATGAATGTAAAAGCCTCAGGTATATTCGGAAAATTGATAGACATATAAATAAAAGAAGGCATCCCTAATTTAGGGAATGTCTTCTTTGCTTATAGCCTCATATTTAAAAATTTTATATTTTTTATTTCTTACTATTCTTTATCAACATCTTGTGCTGCAAGTTTTGATAAATCTACATCTTTATTAAAGTCTCCATTTGAATAAATAGTTGTATCTGTATTATCTTTATTTAATACAATTGTTCCTTTCTTGTCTGAAGATTCATCAATTACATTTACATTCTTTTTAAATACAGCTAGTTTATGAATTGTTAATTTATGTCCGTTTAAGTTTAAAGTTGTGTTTTCTTTTGATGTTTCATAATTTGGTGCAGTATCTAAATCACTTTCTATTTCAACATCTGAATCTAATATTATTGTTACTTTATTTTTTTCTGCATCTATACCTGTCATTTTACTTGCTATTGAATTCTTTATTACTGCCATTAATTGTTTTCCAGCTTCTTTTGCATCTGAATTTCCTACATATACTACTATATCTGATTTAGATTTTTGTATACTTGTAGTTGTATTTTCATTTACAATTTTAGCTCCAATATCTTCATATTTTGTTAAACCTTTTTTGTTTACTTTTACTATTTCTGGACTGAATGGATGTATTGTTAATTTACATTCATGCATTGAATCTGTTTTACTATCATATTCTGATAAGTATTGATCTCCTATTAAAGCTAAAGCTGTTTGTGATTTTCCTGCTCCTAGATTAAATTCTGGTTCTTTACTTTCATCTAGTTTTAATTCTAATTTTCCAACTACTTTGAATATACTTCTTGTTTTTCCAGCTGTTGTTAATGCTGCATTTGTATCAGGTACAGCTTCATATTTTCCACCATAAACTTTAGTATCTCCAGCGTAGTCACTTGCTACTACATATCTTCCACCTTTAAAAGTTCCATCATTTATTGTTAATTCAGCTGTCTTTCCTAAACCACTTACTCCAGTTGTATAACCATTTTCAATTAAGGCTGATGTTCCATTTAATACCATTTTGCTACTAGTATTATCTCCTTCAGTGAAAGTTCCTCCATCAATTGTCATTTCTCCATGATTAACAACTACATAATAACCTGCTCCTGCACTTGCAGAGTTCTTACTTCTTAATATTTCTCCGTTTGTGATTGTAGCTGTTCCTTCATTTAATAATGCTGGTATTCTAGCAGTTTGACTACCTGCTTCAATTTTACCATCTTTAATTTCTATAGTTCCCTCATTTTTTACTACAGCTTCATTAGCTGAATCACTTGTATTTTCTATTATACCTGATTCTATAGTTAAAGTTGCATCAGCACTATTTGTGATAGTTGCTGCAGTTGCATCAGTTGCAGAGCTTATTTTTACTAAATCTTTAGCTTTTTCTCCTTCAACTGCTTTTTCACCAATAGTAAGTTTTCCATTATTAACTATACCAGTTTTTGTTTTTACTTCATTTGAAGCT
>CANRBL010000071.1 GCA_947628835.1 uncultured Clostridia bacterium
GGAGAAAATCCAGTATTTTTGATAGATGACAGCGATATAATTAAGCCATTAGGGGAAAAATTTGAAGATTTAGGAATGTTTCAAGGAGAAAAAAAGAATGTATGGTAAGTGCAATAAAAGTACAAATAACAGCAGAAAAGAAATGGATAAATTTAATATTTGTGTATGGACTTTCAGAAAAGCCAATGATGGTTGCAAGTAATATGCCAATAAAAGAAAAAGAAGATGTAATAAAGATAGTAAGATGTTATATAGATAGATGGAGAATAGAAGAATATTTTAAATTCAAGAAACAAGAATATAAATTTGAAAATACAACTTTCTCTGCTTTGACAGACACACTTTACATAATGCATAAACCTATATTAAATAGGTTTATTAAAAGATGTCAAAAAAAAATGGAATTGATAAAACTTGTAAATAAATATACATATTTTACCAATTCTGTTTAGTTTTTTAAATTATTTTTGCAAAAAACCGAAACTTAAATATATTTAGAGATTGACAAATTTTATTTTGTTTTCTTAAAAATCTATTTATATTTTTTTAATATTCCATTTTGTATTTATTCTTTTTCTTTTTTTTCAACAATAACCTCTTTTTGCAAATCATCTTTATTAATAAATCCTTTAGTAACTAAAGTTCGTATATACATAATAAGAGCAAAAATTGTAGTAAATAAAGCAAGTGCGTATAGAGGAGTAGCAATATTTAGTAATATAGGGTTATTAATTGAATTAGCAAATTGTTTTGTTAGCATTGAAGCAACTATTGCTAAATATAAAAGCACTGTTGCAAGTTTTCCATACCATCTGCTATATACAACAATATCTTTTCCATAAAGGAAAGAAGCTCCGCAGACCATAATTGATTCTTTTAAAAGAACTATAATAAGAATCAATACAGGAATGACATTTTGCAAACTTAATGTTGTTAAAACTGCAATTTGAGTTAATTTATCTGCAAGAGGGTCCATTAATTTTCCAAAATTTGATATGGCATTAAATTTTCTTGCAATAAATCCATCAGTAACATCTGTAATAGCCGAAAGTGTAAATAATATAAATGCAAGTAAATAATTTTGTACTAACATAGAAGCAACAATAAATGGTATTAATATAAATCTAACTATTGTTAAAATATTTGGTATATGTTTTATCATATTTATTAACTTTCCTTCCCATAAGTACAACTTAAATTTTAAAAAATTAATTATTTAAGAAATAAATATACTTAATTAATTTGTTTTAAATTCTAATGTATCATTATTTCTAGCAACTATTACATGTTGACCTTCTACTATTTCTTGTCTTAGTATTTTTTCAGATAATTCATCTTCAACATAACGTTGAATAGCTCTTCTTAATGGTCTTGCACCAAATTTTATGTTTGTACCTTTTTCTAAAATAAAATCTTTAGCTTCTTTTGAAATTTCAATGGTAATATTTTTATCATTTAAAGATTTATATGTATCATTTAACATTAAGTCAACAATTTGTAATAATTGGTTTTCATTTAATGCATCAAATATAATAATTTCATCAATTCTATTTAAAAATTCAGGTCTAAATACATCTTTTAAACTATCTTCAATTTTTCCTTTATCAACAGTTTGTTTACCAAAGCCGATTGAGTTGCTATTTAAATTAGAGCCTGCATTAGATGTCATAATTATGATAGTATTTTCAAAACTAACAGTATTACCTTGTGCATCAGTAAGTTTTCCATCATCTAATACTTGAAGTAAAATATTGAATACATCAGGATGTGCTTTTTCTATTTCATCAAGTAAAATAATAGAATAAGGTTTTCTCTTTACTTTATCTGTAAGTTGACCTGCATCATCATAACCTACATATCCTGGAGGAGCACCTATTAATTTAGATGTAGAATGACTTTCCATATATTCAGACATATCAATTCTGATAATAGAGTCTTCTGAACCAAACATTTCATATGCTAAACTTTTTGCAAGTTCGGTTTTTCCAACTCCTGTTGGACCTACAAAAATGAAAGATGGTGGACGTTTAGTGGTTTTTAATCCAGTTCTATTTCTTCTAATTGCCCTTGAAACTGCATTAACAGCTTCTTCTTGACCAATAATACGTTTATGAAGATTATCTTCTAAATGCAAAAGTTTATAAGTTTCTTCTTCTGTAATTTTCTTTACAGGAATTTTAGTCCAATTTTCAATTACTTGGGCAATATCTTGTATTGTTAATTGAGCGATTTTTAAATTGCTATTTAAAGAATCAATTTGCTCTTGCAATTTGCATTCTTGTGTTTTTAAATCTGCAACTTTAGCAAAATTATCTGTATTTTCAGAAGAATTATTAGAGTTTGCATTATTTTCTTCATCTTGCAATTTTAATTGAATATCTTTTAAATTATTGGTTAATAATTCTAATTGTGCTAAAACTTTATTATCTAAATTTTTTCGAGAACATGCTTCATCAAGAATATCAATAGCTTTATCTGGTAAAAATCTATCATGAATATACTTTTCAGACATAATGACAGTTTGTTTAATAACATCTGTAGAAATTTTTACTTTGTGATATTCTTCATAATATTTTTTTATGCCTTCCAAAATATTAACAGAATCATCAATAGATGGTTCTTCAACTAGAACTTGTTGAAATCTTCTTTCCAAAGCTGTATCTTTTTCAATATATTTTCTATATTCTTTTAATGTAGTAGTTCCAATTAATTGAATTTCACCATTTGCAAGTGCTGGTTTTAAAATATTAGCAGCATTCATAGAATGTTCGCCATCTCCTGCACCTATTATACTGTGTATTTCATCAATAACTAAAATAATGTTTCCTGATTCACGACATTCATCGATAATTCCTTTCATACGTGATTCAAATTGACCTCTAAATTGGGTTCCAGCTATAACTGAAGTCATATCTAATAAGTAAACTTCTTTATTTAAAAGCTTTGCAGGAACATTGTTATTTGCAATTTTAATAGCTAAACCTTGAGCAATAGCTGTTTTTCCAACTCCAGGTTCACCTATTAAACATGGATTATTTTTAGAACGCCTATTTAAAATTTGTATAATTCTTTGAATTTCAATATCACGACCAACTACTATATCTAATTGATTATTTCTAGCTTTTAAAGTTAAATTGGTTCCAAAAGTATCTAAATATTTTCTTTTTTTATTATTTCTATTATTTTTCTTTTTTTCAGCTTTTACTTTTCTATTATTGTCAGAATTTTTTTGATTATTATTTTCTTGATTTTCTGAATTTTCTGGGTTAACACCTAGAAAATTACTAAATATTGAACCTATAGGTATTGCTCCTCCAATAATTGTAGGTTCTCCATTTTTTATATTGTTTAAATCGTCTATATTATCAAGGTTTTCATCAAGTTCTTCTAAATTTAAATTGTTTGTTAAATCTTTAAATATATTTTCAAATTGTTTTGTCATATCTGATAAATTGATTTTATCATTACCTAAGATGTTTTGTTGCTTTTTTAAAACATCTAAAGGCTCTATACCTTGCGATTTAGCACAGTCATAACATAATCCTTCTAAAGATGTTTTTCCATTTTCTGTTTTGTCATAAAAAATTATTGCTGCATTTTTCTTACATTTTGAACATAACATAAATTTTAATTCCTCATTTCTTATAGATTTAATATATATAATAAACTAAAATAACAATTTAGTCAATAAGTTGTGAAATGTTTTCATAGTAGTAGTTACAGGTTAATAGTTTTAAAAGGATAAATTTCTAAAAAATTTGAAATATAAGATTTTCATTACATTCCTCGGCTCATTACAAAGCTTAAGAAATTCTAACTTATTTTATGGCACCCTTTCACTCAACGCGAACTATTTCCATAAAATTACGTAGAATTTCTAAAGCTTTTCCAAGTTCTAGACAATTGCGTGCAATTGTTGTAGAAATTGGTTATGCGAAAATTAGATTTTCTTATGGCAAAGCCATATAGAAAATCTTAATTTCGTTTTTCCAATC
>CANRBL010000072.1 GCA_947628835.1 uncultured Clostridia bacterium
ATTATGTGTGGGCAAATGCCAAAAAAGGTAGTAGGATTGTGAAGAGTAAAAATTACGTAACAGTAAAAACAAGTCATGAACATACTGGAAATAGTTCTTCAGGAGGTGGATGTTATGGTGGTGAAAACCATTCTTCAGGAAAGGGATATTTTAGTTATATGTATACTCAGTTTAAAAGTGTTACAGCTAAAAAAAGTTTTACATGTTTATTAGATGGATCATATCATTCTAGTGTTTCAGCTATTTCAAGTTCTTATGGATCTTTGAAGTGTTCTTATTGTGGTATGTTAGCTGATCAAGTTTATCGGTATAAGTTGGGTTAGTAAATGGGGAGTTGCGGTTAGATATACTGAACGTACATCTATTAATCTTAATCAATGGTATGATACTAATATACAACATTGTACATATGATAAAATAACGTATTCAATAAATTGTGGAATAACGCCTCAAAGTGCTTCAGTTACACCACAAAATTTTTAAAAAGTAATAATTTGTTTACTATACAAAAAATAGCAAAATTGAATTGCTATTTTTTTGTATATATAGAAAGTAATTGAGAATATAATTTATTTGTAATTACATAAACTAGAATTATATATCTAGTATCTTTTTGGCTTGAATTACATCTTCATCAGTGGCATCTGGAATATTATCTAGTTCGTAATTCAAACCTAATTTTTCCCATTTATATTTACCTAAGCTATGGTAGGGAAGAATCTCAACTTTTTGTACATTATTTAAATTACGTATAAATTGTTTTAGTTTGAGTAAATCATTTTCATCATCTGTTATACCAGGAATAAGTACTTGTCTAATCCACATAGGAATATTATTATTACTTAAGTATTTAGCAAATTCTAATTCATATTTATTAGAAAAACCAACTAGTTGTTTACATTTTTCATCATTAATATGTTTTATATCAAGTAACACTAAATCTGTAAGAGATAATAATTTTTCTATACTAGAATTTATTTTTACCATTCCAGAGGTATCAATACAAGTAGGAATATTTTCTTGCTTTAATTTAGTAAATAAGTTAATTAAAAATTCAAATTGTAATAAAGGTTCACCACCAGTAACAGTAACACCACCGCCAGAAGGAAGAATATAATTTTTGTATCTTAAAATTTTTTCAAAAATATCATCTAAAGATTTATAACTTCCTCCTGACATATCCCAAGTATCTCTATTATGGCAATATTTACATTGAAGTAGGCAACCTTGTAAAAATAGTACAAATCTAATACCGGGTCCATCAACTGTACCAAAAGATTCTATAGAGTGAATTTTTGCATAATATTTTAAATCTTTCATAAGCATCATCTTTCATTAAATTTTTTCATGAATGGTTCTATTAATTACATCTAATTGTTGTTCTCTAGTTAGTTTTGTAAAGTTTACTGCATATCCAGAAACACGAATAGTAAGTTGAGGATATTTTTCAGGGTGTTCCATTGCATCTTGTAGTAATTGTCTATCAAATACATTGACATTTATATGATGTCCTGTTTGTGCAAAGTAACCATCTAGCATGCTAACTAAATTGTTAACTCTATCTTTTTCATCTTTACCTAAAGTGTTAGGTGTAATAGAAAAGGTATAAGAAATTCCATCTTCTGCATCATTAAAAGGTAATTTTGCAATAGAGTTCATAACAGCTAGTGCTCCATTAGTATCTCTTCCATGTAAAGGATTTGCACCAGGTCCAAAAGGAGCACCAATTCGTCTGCCATCTGGAGTATTTCCAGTATTTTTACCATAAACAACATTAGATGTTATAGTAAGGATAGATAAAGTATGTTTTGAATTTCTGTAAGTAGGATATTTACGTAATTTATTAATAAATTTCTTAATAATATCAACAGCAATTTGGTCAACTCTATCATCATCATTTCCAAATTTAGGAAAATCTCCATCAATTTCGTAATCTACAGCTGTACCATCTTCATCTCTTATAACTTTTACTTTAGCATATTTAATTGCAGAAAGAGAATCTGCAACAACAGAAAGTCCTGAAACACCACAAGCCATAGTTCTTATAATGTCTTTATCATGTAATGCCATTTCGATAGCTTCATAAGAATATTTATCATGCATATAATGAATTATATTTAAAGCTTTTATATAAATCTTTGCAACATAGTCCATCATAGTATCAAATTTTTCCATAACTTCATCATAATCTAAATATTCAGAAAGTATAGGTGCAAATTTTGGAGTTACCTGTTTTTTAGTAATTTCATCTTTTCCACCATTAATAGCATAAAGTAAAGTTTTGGCTAAATTAGCTCTAGCACCGAAAAATTGCATTTGTTTTCCAATTCTCATAGGAGAAACACAACAAGCAATACCATAATCATCTCCTAAAGTAACTCTCATTGTATCATCATTTTCATATTGTATAGATGAAGTTTTTATAGAAAGATTTGTTACAAATCTCTTAAAGTTTTCTGGTAGTCTAGTTGACCATAAAATAGTTAAATTAGGTTCCGGAGCTGGTCCTAGTGTTGTTAAAGTATGAAGAATTCTATAAGAATTTTTTGTAACTAATGTTCTGCCATCAATTCCCATACCGCCAATACTTTCAGTTACCCAAACAGGGTCACCACTAAATAGTTCATTATATTCAGGGGTTCTTAAAAATCTAACTAAACGAAGTTTCATAACAAAATGATCCATAATTTCTTGTGCTTGTTCTTCTGTAATAATACCATTTTTTAAATCTCTTTCAAAATATATATCTAAAAATGTAGAAGTTCTACCTAAACTCATTGCAGCACCATTTTGATCTTTTATAGCTGCTAAATAACCAAAATATAGCCATTGTACAGCTTCTTTTGCATTACTTGCAGGTTGTGAAATATCATATCCATATTTGCTTGCCATTACTTTTAATTCATTTAAAGCTTTAATTTGTTCTGATATTTCTTCTCTTTGTTGTATTAGTGCTTCATTAAAACTATCAAAATTTAAATTACTAAATTCTTCCTTTTTTTCTTCAATTAAGTAGTTAACGCCGTAAAGTGCAACTCTTCTATAATCGCCTATTATACGACCACGACCATAACCATCAGGAAGGCCTGTAAGTAGATGTGAACTTCTTGCTGCACGTATATCAGGTGAGTAAACACTAAATACACCATCATTGTGAGTTTTTCTAATATTATTAAATATATAGTCTACATCTTTATCTATACTTCTACCATATGCTAAGCATGATTTTTCTACTATTTTTATACCACCAAAAGGCATTATTGCTCTTTTTAGTGGTGCGTCAGTTTGTAAACCTACAATTTCTTCTAAGTCTTTATCAATATATCCGGCATTATGTGCTGATATTGTAGATATTGTTTTGGTATCTATGTCTAATACTCCACCTTCTGAATCTTTTTCTTTTTTGTATAAATCTAATACCTGTTGCCATAATTTTTTTGTTTTTTCTGTGGCATTGCTTAAAAAACTTGAATCTCCTTCATATGGAGTATAATTTCTTTGAATAAAATCGCGTACATTAATTTCTTTGTCCCATTCTCCTGTTTTAAATCCTTCCCATTCCTTGAATTTCATAATTACCTCCTTTTGATAATAAAAGCTATAGTTATAAAGAAAAAGCTTTTTTATCTATCTAAAAATTTTTTTTATTATATCCATTTTTTCCAAAAATTATAATAACATATAATTATTTTTATGGCAATTACTTTTTTTGATTTGTTAGTATTTTTACAAGTTAATGGTTTTATATAAAAATAGTTTTAAAAGGGTAAATTTCTAAAAACATTGAAATATAAGATTTTCATTACATTCCTCGGCTCATTACAAAGCTTAAGAAATTCTAACT
>CANRBL010000073.1 GCA_947628835.1 uncultured Clostridia bacterium
TGCTCAATTATTACTTGTTCTGTATCTGAATTGTATTCTTTTGATATCCATGCTATATTTGTTAATATTATTGTATCCTTTTTATCTGCTACTGCTTCTACTATACATTCTATTTCTATTGTTTCACTTGCTAAATCTCCTGTTCCATTGTAAGCACTTAAATTTTCTGTATTTGTTTCATCTCTTGTTATTGTTAATAGATTATTTTTATTACATGTTCCTGTATATCCTGATGTTAATATTTTACTAAATTTTATTCCCGTTGGTAATTGGTCTTTTATTTCTAATACTCTTCCTGCTTGCTCTCCTTCATTATATACTGTTAAACTATATGTGATTTTGTTCCCTGTTTTTACTTCTACTGGGTCTTTTCTGTGTTTATATGTTGCTGTTGTTACTTCTGTTCCTTCTGTTACTAAAGTATCTGTATTTGTTATATTTGGAACTCTTGTTTTATCATTTTCTATTGATACATTATCTATTTTTGTTATGTATTTTCTTAATGATAAATCAAATTTTTTTGGTGCAGGTTCTTCTGGAATTGGTAATATTTTTACCTTTTCAAAGTCATCATCATCTTGCTCACCTTTAAAATAATTTTTTGAATCTGATAATGTTAAACCATTATTAACTGTATTTCCTACATATCCCATATTATCATTTAATGTTTTTAATTCATTAGCGGTATGTTTTGTTGGCTCAGTTCCTGGTTCTGAATCTCTATCATCATTTTTTTCTGTTATTATTATTTTATCTTCTTCTGAATTATACTCTTTTGATATCCATGCTATATTTGTTAATATTATTGTATCCTCTTTATCTGCTACTGCTTCTACTGTACATTCTATTTGTATTATTTCACTTGCTAATTTTCCACTTCCTGTATATGCATTTAAATTTTGTTCATTTGTTTCCTCTCTTGTTATTGTTAATAAATTATTATTGTCACACTCTCCAGTATATCCACTTGTTACTACTTTGCTAAATTTTATGCCTGTTGGCAATTGGTCTTTTATTTCTAATACTCTTCCTGCTTGCTCTCCTTCATTATATACTTCTAAATTATATGTAATTGTATTTCCTGTTTTTACTTCTATTGGATCTTTTCTATGACTATATGTTGCTGTCGTTGTTGCTGTACCTTTTGTTACTAATGTACTTGTGTTTGAAATTACTGGTACTCTTGTCTTAGACTCTTCTATATCTGTACCATTTATTTTCGTTATATATTTTCTTAATGATAAGTCAAATACTTTTGGCTCTGGTTCATCTGGTATTGGTAATATTTTTACTTTTTCAAAATCATCATCATCTTGCATTCCTGCAAAATAACTTTCTGGATTTTCTAAAGTTAAATCCTTATTGCTTGTATTTCCTGTGTATCCAACATCACCTAATGTTTTTAAATCATCTGCTGTTTTCGTTGGAGCTGTTAATGGTTCTGAATCTCTGTCTCTTTTTGCTTCTGATGTTATGGTTTCTCCAAGTTCTATATTATACTCTTTTGATATCCATGCTACATTTGTTAATATTATTGTGTCCTTTTTATCTGCTACTGCTTCTACTATGCATTCTATCTCTATTGTTTCATTTGCTAAATCTCCTTTTCCAGTATATGCTTCTAATTCCTTAGTATTTGTTTTTTCTTTTGTTATTGTTAATAAATTAGTTTCACTATCGTATGCCCCCGTATATCCTGAGGTTACTACTTTGCTATATTTCAAACCTGTTGGTAATTGATCCTTTATTTCTAGTACCTTTCCATCTTGTTCTCCTTCATTATATACTGTTAGACAATATGTTATTGTATCCCCTGTTTTTACTTCTACTGGGTCTTTTCTATGTTTATATGTTGCTGTTGTTGTTTTAGTATCTTCTTTTACTAAATTGTCAGTATTACTTATTGTTGGTATTCTTTTATCAACTATTTCATTTCCATTTACTTTTGTTATGTATTTTCTTAATGATAAGTCAAATGATTTTTTTACTTCTGTAAATGTTGTTTCTGATATTATCTTCTTTTTTTGTACATCTATAATTGGTTGAGCTTCTCCCATTGCCGAACCATTAGTATATAATTTTACTTCTGAAACACTATATGATAATTGTAATTTATTTGGTTTCGTTCCTTCTACCGTTATGCAAAATTTTGAATATTTCTCTGCTGTTTCTTTTATAGTAGTAGTTTTTACTTCTTTTGTTGTTCCATCTTCGTAACTATAAAATTTTAATTTAGATTCATCAATTGCTTTTCCATTTTCATCAATTAAAGATAAATCATAATATAGATTATGATTTTTAGTAATACTAAATGGTCCTATTGCATAAGTATTTTTTCCAGATACCATATATACTTCTTCATCATTTATAGTTACTGGTGGATTAATTTGATATTCACTAGTATTATTACTTTGTGTATATGTATAGTCATTCTTAGTTTGATCTGTATAATGATTTTCTTTTAATGCACTATTAATAAGATATTTATATAATTTAAATGCATTATCTGACGTATCATCATCTAAATCACTTAATGCCGTAAATTGACCATTTTGATTATCATCATTTGTATAATATAATAAATCTGACCATCCGTCTTCGTCATAATATTCATTATAATAACATTCTCCGTCTTCTTCTGTACAACCTGTATACGTATATTTTTCATCATCATTTGTAAAATACCATAGTGCTACTTGTTGTACTGCTTCTATTATTTCATCACTTAAGTTTCCATTTTTTATACCTGCTGACTCAAGCAATGAATTTTTTTCTGCTGTTGCATTATCTGAATTTGGTACATACATATTGTCTAAAATCCATAATATTTTGTCATAATTTTGCCCTACTATTGAACATATTTGATAATCACAATTACTGCCCTTAATATTACTTAAAGCTGTATTTATATCATCTTTTTGTGTTTTTAAATTCCACCATCTGTTATATAATTGTTCTACTGTTGTATTACTAAAGCCTACTGTTGCTTTCGCACAATATAAATTCTTTGTTGTATCTACTGTACTTACAACTTTCGTTTCATTATTAAGTGCCTTTAATTTCCAAATTATTGTTTGCACAGGATTTCGTTGTCCTGTTTCATTACTATGAGGAGATCCTAATGAATATCCATATTTATCCCTTTTTACAGTTGCTTTTACTTTAAATTGTTCATTTTGACTTAACTCTGTAGCCTTTACACTGCCTGAACTTATAAAAAGCACACTTGCTATTGTTAAAGTAAGAAAAGCAATTAATTTTAATTTCTTTATTTTCATAATTCTACTATCCCTTCTTTATATAATAGTACTCTCTTTATATATTTTACTACTTTTATAAATTTAGTCAATATCCACTTTTTTCTATATAATCTTATTTCCAGATACTACTATTACGGAAATTTAAAATTGAAGTACTATACTTTTTTTATGTATATTTATTACAATTGTATTACATTTTTATTACATTTTTATTACGAGATTTTTGAACAATTTAGTCTTTAAATTTTTAGAGTTTAGATGAGTTTATACGTGTGAATTATAACACGACTAATAAAAGCCATTCGTTTTGAATGACTTTTATTTTGTTTAAATTTTGTTATACAAAGTATTTTATACTTGGTTTATAATACAAATTTCTTAATTAATATTATTCCACTAGCTATTGCAACTAATATTGAACCTATTAATGTAAAATATGTTTTAGCTATACCTGTTGTTATTGAAAGTAATACTAA
>CANRBL010000074.1 GCA_947628835.1 uncultured Clostridia bacterium
AGAGAAGAATTAAGAAATTTAATTCAATATATAGATCCATATATGAGACCACCTATATATTCAGACTTTGAAGATACTTTAATGAATGTTAGTGAAGATTATATATATCTAAGTAGTGAAAATGATTTTACTAACTACAAAAAGAAATTAAGTACGTACTTTAATAGTAATTTAGATAATATTATTGTTTGGAAAATAAGACATAATGAAAAAATAAATGATGCCGAAAAAGAGGATTTAGAAAGGATATTATTTGAAGAACTAGGAACTAATAAAGAATTTGAAGGCGCATATGGAGATAAAGGAGTAGTAGAAGTAGTAAGAAATATTATAGGATTAGATCCAGCAACTGCAAGTGAAATCTTTTCAAAATATATCAATGAAAATCAATTAAATATGAAACAAATTCAATTTGTTAAGTTACTAATTGATTATGTTATAAAAAATGGTACAATCGATATGATTGCTCTAACAGAAGATCCTTTTAGAGCTTTAGGTGAAGTGGGAGATTTATTTGAAGATAAGGTTAATATATTTATGCAAATAAGAAAAGATATAGAAAACATAAATGAGAATGCTAAAGAATTAGCATAAATGAAGCATATAAATGGAGGATTATATAGATTATAGTGGAGTAAAATTGGTTATATATATGGAAGAACAAGGACGATAAATATAAATAATATAAATAATTTAAGTGTTATTGAAGGTATTCCAGATGAAGTAACAAATAGTTTTGGAGATATAGATAATCAAAAACTAAAAGAGCATTTTATTAAGGTTACTAAAGAATATTTAGAACATATGGTTTATAACCAAATATAAGAGGTGAATTATGAAATTAAATATAGCTTTTTCTTTGATTATATTAAGTTTAGTTATATTATTTATTTATGGAATAAAGAGAAATAATAATTTTATAAATATATTTAAAATAGTAACGGTTCTTATTAATATTATTTTAGTATTTTTCATGTTGATTTATGTAGCAATAAATAACAGTATTTTTAGAACAATTTTTACAGCTATTATTTCTTATATATTATTAGTTACTTTTTTAACAATAATGATTATTATTAAAAGAATAAGAATATTGTTTAAACAAGATAATTAAAAACCAAATAAATATGGAAGACATTTTTTCTAAAGCTATTGCATGAGATAATTATTTTTATAACAGATTAATACAACTAAAATCTTTTTTAGAAACAAATTATAATAAATGCAATAAAAACTTTCTTTTTTGGAAATAATATGATATAATAATATTAGAACTAGAAAGGAGAGTTTTTATTATGTTAGGAGATAAAATTAAATTATATAGAGACAACAAAAAGATGACTCAAAATGATCTTGCTGATATTTTAGAGGTTAGTGCTGGTACGATTTCAAAATATGAATCAGGTGCTTTAGAGCCTAGTATTGAATCAATAAAAAGATTAGCTGAATTGTTTGAAATATCAATTGATGAATTATTAAATGACGAAGAAGATAAATTTGATATTTCAAAAATAAATATATTAGACACACTTAGAGAACAAAAAGAAATGAACTTAAAAGGAAATTTATATCATAAAACTCAGGTTTCATTTGCATATAATACAAATCATATTGAAGGAAGTACATTAACTGAAGATCAAACAAGATATATTTTTGAAACAAATACTATTTTATTTGAAGGTGATACAATTGTAAAAGTAGATGATATATTGGAGACAGCTAATCACTTCAAATTAGTTGATTATATGTTAGATGTGGCAGATAAAAAACTAACAGAAAAGATGGTAAAAGAATTTCATAAAATTTTAAAAGATGGTACTTCAGATAGTAGAGTTGAATGGTTTAATGTTGGAGAATACAAACAAATAGCTAATACAATAGGAAGTGGTATTAAGACAACATCACCTAATAATGTTGAAAAAGAAATGTCAAAATTAATTGATTGGTATAATGCACTTAAACAGATTACTACAAATGAAATAATTGAATTTCATTATAGATTTGAAAACATTCATCCATTTCAAGATGGTAATGGCAGAATAGGAAGAATTATTATGTTTAAGGAATGCTTAAAAAATAATATTGTTCCATTTATTATACAAGATGCAGATAAACTATTTTATTATAGGGGATTGAAAGAATATAAAAGTGAAAAAGGATATTTAACTGATACATGTTTAAATGCACAAGATCAGTATATAAAAATGATAGAGTATTATTTAAAATAAAAAGAAAATTTATGAAAGTAATGACAATAAAACAATCCAATTTATAGGAGAAAAGAGTAATGTAAAATATACTTATACAATAATAGAGAAGAAAATCACAATAATTTTCTTCTCCAACAATTAACAAAGAAATTATTTTTCGTTATTACTTTCATAAGAACTTTTGTTAGAAAATAATTTTCTAATAAAAGAAAAAATACTTAAAAAACCACTTTTTTTATTATCAGAATACAAATAAGTTTCAATACCGCCATTTTCAAGAACATTATTTTTATGTTCCAAAGCAGACATCTTTTCAGTATAAAAATCATCAAAAGAAGAATAATCATTACTAGTACCAATTAACTTTTTATAGCCAGAAAGTTTTCTTCTATAATTATCCAAATCCTCTAAAGTTTTAATATTTTTAAACTGTTTATTAAAATATTCTGTAAAAATCAAATTTTGTGTTTCAAAAAAAGAATTATAAATTTTCTTTTTTTCAGCCTCAATTTTTTTAGCAATAGAAATAGATTTTCTATTACGTTCATCAATTTCTAAATATTTATTATTAAGTTTTATAATATTCTCTTCTGCATACAAGATAACATCAAATAAATATTGAATCTTGTAAAAAGTTTTAGAAGAAGAACAAGAAATAAAAGTCTTTCTAAAATTATCATTACTATTAAAAGTACTATCAAACAAAATATATTCACCAATAAGATAAGCCATTTGATTAATTAAATTACATTCTAGAGGATAATAAGAAGGGCTATTTGTAGGAAAATCTATACCAAAATATTTAACATAATCAGTAGGAATATCAATAACTTTAG
Source organism: uncultured Clostridia bacterium (assembly GCA_947628835.1). GTDB lineage: Bacteria > Bacillota > Clostridia > TANB77 > CAG-508 > CAG-269. Next base: position 3,047 of record CANRBL010000074.1, read on the forward strand.
AAGTTATAAACTGCACAGCAGCTTCATTTAAACCCATACCATATATTTTAAACTCAGTAAAATCGCATAAACCCATTCTAGTTAAATAATTTCTTCTATCCTTAATTTCTTGAAGGTAATGGATACATTCGTGAATAGCAAATTCTTCAATATCTTCGAAAGGAATATGTTCATTAAAATATATAGAAGAATTTTTGTAAAAATAATTAGCTTCAGACATACCTTCTGGCATTTTAGCAGTATACATATTCAATCTACTTAGTTTTCTAAACAATCCTTTAGAATCTGGAAAAAATAAAGGAAAAGAAGAACTTAATTTTTTAGCAATAGTTTCAGCTATAGAATTTACAGACAAAGTATCTAATTTTTCAATTACCTCTATACCATCTTTCTTTAAATCTGTTTCAATACTCATAATATAACCCCCTGTTAAGCAACAAATTAAAAATTATTGCTTAAACATCTCATTTTTACATTTGTAGATAATAATATTATACAATAAAAATAGCAAAAAAAATATTTCAAAAATATTAAATAAATGTTACATTTTTATTACAATGTTACAGGTTAATGATTTTAAAAGGATAAATTTCCAAAAACATTGAAATATAAGATTTTCATTACATTCCTCGGCTCATTACAAAGCTTAAGAAATTCTAACTTATTTTATG
>CANRBL010000075.1 GCA_947628835.1 uncultured Clostridia bacterium
TTGTCATGCGATTTTCAATGTTCAAAATTTTTTTAATTTTTTGGAGAAAAAATATTGACATTCATATAGTTAGTCTCTTAATTCGTGAGAAAACGTATTTGTTATAATACCCGCTGTTCCAAATGACATTAAAATTTCTTTTGTCTTCTGCTCTTCATCTTTTTCTTTATTTAATTTGTATACTGTTTCCCTATATTCTTTTTTTGTATACTCATCATTATCTTCATCATATTCATTATTATTTTTTTGTTTTTCATTCTTTATTGATTCTAATATTTTTTCTTTTTTATCTATTTTATCTTCTTTTGAATCAATCCACTTACCATACTCTCTATATACATATTGTCTATCATATTCAAATAATGATAATACTTTTTGTATCATTTCAACAAAAATATAATATTCTTCATTTGTAGCTAGCCCTTCACGGTTGGCCATATCTATCAATTTAGGATTCTCATTTCTTCCTATTTTCACACATCCAATAGTCTGGTATGGCAAAGTTCTCCAATTTCCTGATGGATGCTTAATACCAGCTGGACTTCTTTGTGCTCTTACTCCCAAGTTAAGCCAATCATACATTCCGTCATCAAATTCACCATAAGGTCTAACTTTAAAGTTATCTCTATATAACTTTATTCCAGAAAATTTATCCAACATCTCTTTTCTGGTTTTTTTCTTGATTTTCTTTATTATAGAATCGTCACTATCTCCCCCTTTCAAGAAATACAAATCCATTGAAAATGGTCCAACTTTTTTTATCTTATCTAATTCATAATCTTTTATCTCTTTATCAACTATTAAATCAATTTCTATTTCTTTATCATAATCTTCTTTATGATAGTTTTTTACTTTAAACGCTTGTCTGTTCCAAAATTCAGATAAATTAAATTCATATTTTTTCCCATTAATTTGTATAGTCGCTTTTTCCGCGTTTAAATCAACTTCATTTCTTTTTAGAAAAACTTTTATTATATTATTTCCATCATATTGAGCTTTAATTCTATAATCATAATCTTGTATCTCAAAATTATTGCTTATGAAATTTAAATTTACATCATATGTATTGTTTATATATATTTCAAAAGTATCCACACTACCCAATGGATTAATACTCTGCATATTAGTGTTTACTTTTTTAAATAATCTATCTGTCCATTCTTCTCTAGTTGGGGTTAATATTAATGTAGTTCCAGTACTCCAATTAAATTTCTTTAATTTCTCAAAATCATTTTCTCCAATCAAATCTTGTATTGTTTGTTCATACGTATAATCTTTCTCTTCTAATGTAGCTTTGATGTCATTTAATAATTCTAAATCGTCAAATTGTTTCCAGTTTATATTCCATTCTAATAATTTATCATCTTTATTTTTTGTGTATACCTTTGTCGCTGTCGAAAGTTTCTCTAATGCAAATCTCCCTATTCCTTTTGCTCCCGTTTTTATTCTTCCCTTTTCACTATACATATTCTTTTCTTTATCGCTAGTAGCTATATTCATCCATGTTGTTTTCATTATATTTTTAGTCATTCCTGTACCATTATCTATTATAATAATCATATTTTTTGAAAATAATATATATTGTAGTTTAGCAATATCTTCATTTGATATTTCACTTTTCTTTGTTATTCTATCACTACTTTTACTTTCAGGTTCATAAAATTGTATCACATACTTTAATTCTTCTTTAGTCAAATAATGCTCTAAATAAGTATATGTTGTATTTTTTAGTATATTAGGGAATGGCATTTCATACTTTATATATACGCATTCTGCATCTGCATCATATGCATTTTTAACTAATTCAATTATAGCCCCATCTACTGCCGAAATATTTTCTCTTCCTATAAGTTTTGCCGTCTTTGCACTAACTCTAAACTCTAATTCTTCCATATAATTCTCCCTCATTTTTAAAACATGTATTCATTGATATCTTTTGATGTTATCCTCAATGATTTCCCGCTTGCATTAATTCCTTTTCCCTCAATATAATTAAAAAAATCTTTGCTCTTTAGTATTTTATCTGCCTCTTCTAATGTTTTATTTTTTATTGGTATAATATATATTCCTGAATAAGGTATATTATTTTTAGGTAATATTCTTGTTTTTACTTCATCCGTAATTACTGTAGATAGTAACAATTTCTTTTTATTATTATTCTTTAATGCTTGACTTCTTCCATATTCAAACCATTTTGCACTTTTATCCGCCCTTCTATTTTCTAGTTCTTTTTTAAATTTTCTTAAATATTCACAAGTTCCTTTAAAATTATTTTCAAATTCCTCTGTACTATATCGTATTAATTCATTTCTTTTATTATATGAATATGGAAATATTATTTTTTCAGTTTTAACTTTATTAAAAGTTTTTGGACTAATTGTATCTTTTAATATCCTTTTTTCAATTTTTCCTCCACTTGTTGGGTATATATAATCTTCATCCTCATCATATTCTTTAATTATATATGCATCATTATATAATGTTGCAATTGTATTAGATGCAAAAAAATAGTCTCCAAATCTTTTTTTATCTTTATTGTCATTATTTCTATTTTTAAAAATCCATTTTTCTTTCAGTTCATCCTTATTAATATTTATAATTTCTTTTTTATTTATATCAATGTATTCAATACTATTTTTATTACTATTTTTCTCTATTATCATAATTGTTGAAGAAACTAACCTATCAGTTCCTTCATCATTGGTATTTTTATCAAACAATTTTATAACTGTATAATCATATACCTTAGTAATATGTGGTTTCATATAATTTCTCAAGTCATTTGCAAAAACATTTTTAAATATACTACTAGGAACTAAATATGCCATTTTTCCATCGTCTTTTAATGAATTTATACTTTTTTCAATAAAAGCATAGCAATAATCAAATTTTCCTTTCTTACAAGTTTCAAAGTTACCCCTAATATATTTTCTATCTTCTAACAATAATGATTTATACTTAATATAAGGTGGATTTCCTATAACAAAATCAAATTTTTGTATATTTTCTATTTTTAATGTGTCACCATTTACTACATTATCCCACTTTATATTTTCTATATTGTATTTGCTTAATATTATATTTAGATTATTTTTACATTTATTATATTGTTCTAAATCAAATTCTATCGCATATATATCATTATTAAGTCCTTCTTTTATCTTGCGTTTTGAAAAATTATTTTTTAAACAGTCTTCTATATATCGTTTTACTATTTCTTGCAAAATGTGACCATCCCCACATGAATTTTCCATTATCTTCTTTCCATATAAATTTTTCTTATAATCACACCAATCTAATAGCTCTTCAACAATTTCCTTTGGTGTAAAAACTTGACACAAACTTCTATAATTTTCTTCCATTTATTCACCTATTTATTTATATTTTATATTTGTTTTTAAAATCATATAATTGCCTCCTATGCTAATTTCTTAGCATTTTCATTTATACTTTCTATATCTTTTCTTATTTGCATAAATGTATTAACCTTATCCTCAAATAAATCTCCAACTTCACCTAAAGCTCTAAAAGGATCTTCTGTTAAAGCAATCATATCAATTGTACCATTTTT
>CANRBL010000076.1 GCA_947628835.1 uncultured Clostridia bacterium
TATCATAATCCCTCTGGAAATTTTTGACAATTGCCTTTGGGTTATTTGCCTTGCTTATTTTTGTTTTTTCTTTTATTGCTACTCCTTTTTTTCATTTTGTATTATCTTTTTTTATGTCATCTTTATTTCAAAATTTAGTTTCGCAATTACCTATTTTTTAAAAAATAAAGTTGTAATGAGAGTATTTATTATTTTGCAACAATTTTTTCTAATCCGCCCATATAAGGACGAAGAACTTCAGGAATTACAACACTTCCATCAGGTTGATAATTATTTTCTAAAATTGATATTAACATACGAGGAGGAGCAACTACAGTATTATTTAAAGTATGAGCATAATAATTACCATTTTCACCCTTTATTCTAATACCTAATCTACGAGCCTGTGCATCTGTTAAATTAGAGCAACTACCAACTTCAAAATACTTTTGCTGACGTGGTGACCATGCTTCAACATCTACACTTTTTGCTTTTAAATCAGCTAAATCGCCACTACAACATTCTAAAGTACGAACAGGAATATTCATACTTCTGAAAAGTTCAACTGTAAATGACCACATTTTATCATACCATTCATAGCTTTCTTCAGGTTTGCAAACAACAATCATTTCTTGCTTTTCAAATTGATGAATTCTATATACACCACGTTCTTCTATACCATGTGCACCTTTTTCTTTTCTAAAGCAAGGAGAATAAGATGTCATTGTATATGGAAGATTTTCTTCTTTTAAAATTTGACCTTTAAATTTTCCTATCATAGAATGTTCACTAGTACCAATTAAGTATAAGTCTTCTCCTTCAATTTTGTACATCATAGCGTCCATTTCTTCAAAACTCATAACTCCAGTAACAACATCACTACGAATCATATATGGAGGAATACAATATGTAAACCCTTTATTAATCATAAAATCACGAGCATATGTAAGAATAGCAGAATGTAATCTGGCTATATCTCCCATCATATAATAAAAACCATTACCAGCAACTCGTCTTGCACTATCTAAATCAAGTCCACCTAATGATTCCATAATTTCACCATGAAAAGGTATTTCATAATCAGGTACTATTGGTTCACCAAATTTTTGTATTTCTACATTTTTGCTATCATCTTCACCAATAGGAACAGATTGATGGATTATATTGGGGATTTTCATCATTCTAGAATTAATTTCTTCTGCATAGTAATTTTCTAATTTTTCATTTTCTTCAAGTTGGGTATTTATTTCGTTAACTTCTTTTTTTATATTCTCAGCTTCTTCTTTTTTTCCTTGTTTCATAAGTTCGCCTATTTGACTACTTAATTGCTTCCTTTTAGCACGTAAATTATCTCCAGATAGTTTAGATTCTCTATTCTTTTTATCTAATTCGATAACTTCATCCACTAATACAAGTTTGTGATTTTGAAATTTTTTCTTAATATTTTCTTTGACAATTTCAGGGTTTTCTCTTAAAAATTTTGTATCTATCATGTATTTCACATTCCTTTCATTTTCTTATTATTTTACATAAATTAAAATTTAGAATAATTATACAATAATATTTAATAAATATCAAGAAATTGGAAATAATAAATTAAGATTATTATTAGGTAAAAGTGGCAAAGGAGATAAAATTTTGTTATTAGAAATTATAAAATTTATATTTTATAGTGCAATTATAATTGTAGTATCAAAATATATATTAGTAACAACTTTAAGAAAATTAGCAGAAACATTAAAACTGAAAGCAGAAACAGTAGGTAATATAGCAGGTTATTCAACTTCAATGCCAGAACTTTTGAGTATAGGAGCATCAAGTTTCAAAGGTTTAGTAGGAGCGAGCATTTACAATGTAATTAGTTCTAATGTAATTAATTTATTACAATATATTGCAACAATAATATTAAATAAAAACCAAAAAATACTAAGAAATGAAGCAATAAAAATAGATATGGTTTTAGTTGTGCTAACTATTTTTATACCAATTGTATTAGTAAGATTTAATATAGAAATAAATTTAGAATTGGTACCATTATTTATAATATTATATATTTTTTTTATATATTTAAGTAATAATGCACATAAGTTATATTTGAATAAAGAAGAAAAGCAAATGGAAAAAAGATTAGAAAAAGAAATTGAAAAGGAAGGAAAATGGAAAAGAGGTAATAAACAAAAAACTATAAAGTATATATTATATTTAATTGGTACAGGAATTATATTATTTTTTGCAGGAAATAAGCTTGGAAATACTTTAGAAATTTTATGTAATAATTTTAATGTACCACAAATAATAATAGGTTCATTGCTAGGTATTATAACAAGTATACCAGAACTTATTACTTTTTGGGAATCTCAAAGACATTATAAAAAAGCAAAAGATAATAATATATTAGGAGTTATAGAGGCAACAAATAATTTGTTTACATCAAATATATTAAATTTATTTATTATACAATCTGTTGGTATATTAATATATGTTATATTTCACTAATAAAGTGAATAAAATATATATTAGTATTTGTACTTTAGAAAGGAAGGAAAGTAAAAATGAAATCAGAGTACATTAAAGAAACAATAATATTGGACAAAGATGATAAGCAGAAAGAAGATGAATTAATAATGAGTATTATAAAAACTAGAGAAGAGCTAAAAATAGCAAATATTAATTTTGAATATGCAGAGGGAAAACTTATAGATTATTATTCGTATAAAATTAAAGCAAATTTATCTAAATTGGATTATTTAGTAAAAAAGGCAAAATCAAAAGGAATTGTAGTAGATATGGTAAATGATATAAGATTAAGACAATATAATGAAAAAAATGAAGCGGTGTAGCTATAAACAGTTATATTTGTCCAAATTTTATCATAATAATTATTAAAGAGGTGATTAAATTGGGGCAAAATGTAATAACTTTTTTAGCATGCATTTGCTTTTTATTTTTAATAGGGAGAATTTTTATAGTGCCTATTTCTCATATTGTAAAGATGATGTTTAATTCAATATTGGGCGCAATTCTAATACATATAATAAATTTAATAGGGGCAAATTGGGGATTTCATATAGGTATAAATATATTTACATCAATATTGGTGCGGTTTATTGGGCGTACCAGGTGCAATAGTTTTAGTTTTTATAAAGATTTTTATTGTAGGAATATAATGTGGATAAAAATACTTGACGAATCAATAAAATTAGTATAATATAATAGAGAAGAAGTACAAGTTAAAGTAAAAAGAAAGGGGAAAACAAATGATAAAGATAAAAGCTAAAAGCCTTGAGGCTGTACACACACACACACACACACACACACATTATGTTTATTAAATAAAGAAAAATTAAATATTAGATATAGCAGGAGTGAAACTTTATCA
>CANRBL010000077.1 GCA_947628835.1 uncultured Clostridia bacterium
CTTGAGGCTCTGCTTGTAACATAGCCTTTTAGGCGTTATAAGTAAAATACCCCCGGCTTAGCCGGGGGATTTTTATTCTAAAGTATATGAAAAATATTTTGTATTGACATATTCATAAATGCGTGCTAAAATCATTCATAAGTTATTACTTGTTATTAATATTACTTAATTATATTTTTATTCTTTATAAACTTTTTATTTCAAAAAAGTTTATTTTCCATTATTTTTATATTTTTAACTTAATACAAGTAAAATCTTGGCTTAGATGGAGGTGACAAAATATGAGTATTATTGTCGATAACTCTCATCCATATAGACATTTTAAAGCCAAGGAAATGTCTATTCGTAGAGATGATATTTTTAAAATTATATTTGGCTCTGATAATAATATTGTTTTCCTAAAAAGCTTGCTAGAAGCTATTTTAAATACCAAGATTACAGGAATAGAAGTGAAAAATGAAGTTTCTTTAGATAGAGAATCTCCTGATAATAAATTGATTAAAGTAGATATCTTGGCAGAAATAGATAAAAAAGAGCTAGTCGATATTGAAATTCAAAACAAAAACATGTATAATATAATTAAACGAGGAGAATCTCATGCAAGCAAAATATTTTTTAATTCATTAAAAAAGGGAAAAAGTTATAATATAGCCAAAAAAACTATCATTATTTGGATAACTGATTTTGACCAATTTGAAGATGGACCATATCATGAAGTATCAAAACTTATAAGAAACTCAAATGGAGAAATATTATCAGAAGATATGATATACCATTTTATACAACTTCCAAAATTTTATAAACAAGTCAATAAAATTGTTACACCTGAAGAGCAATGGCTTGCATATTTATCTTGTCAATTAAATAAAAATGAAATGGAGGAGCTATTCAAAATGAACGAAAAAATAAGAGATGTAGATGCAATAGCTAAAAAAATATTAGAGGACGAAGAACTTATGAATGCTATTGATAGGCTGGAAATGGAAATGGTAGATGAAAAGCTAAAACTAGAATTTGCTTATGAGAATGGAGAAAAAAGTGGAATTGAAAAAGGTCAAAAAGAAAATTCAAAAAAAATAGCAAAAAATTTATTGAATAAAGGTATAGATATAAATACCATTATTGAAGTAACAAAACTATCTAAAGAAGAAATCGAAAATTTATAGTAAAAAAAAATTTCCTCTGGTTTAAACCAGAGGAATTTTTAATCTACTTTCACTGATCCTTCTTTCAAATCTTTATCATATGCTGCATAAGTTTGTTTTTTTATTTTAACAGATCTGTCTGTCCACTCTAATTGTGCTTCATAAGTTGTATTTCCTTTTGAATTTTTATGATCATTTGCGACTTTACCAGGTGTACCTTCTGATATAATTATAGTAGTTACTAAAGCAGCAGTATGACCGTCTCCGCTAGAAGAATCTTTATCACCACTAATAACTGTATCCGCTCCAGCAGTAGTTGTAGTACCACCAAATTTTACAATGTAAAATCCATTATTTTGTAATTCTTCATCTAATTCACTAACTTTTACACTATCATAAATTTTAGCTGATGTATTATCTTCCCATACATTTCCCAAGAAATTTGATGTAACTGATGTTAATGTCATTTCTAATGCTGATCTTGCTGATGCTACATCTGTTTTTTGAGAAGCTTTTTGAGCTTGAGTTAATACTCCATTATCTCCTACTACAAGCGAAATAGAAACTCCTGCTAAAATTAACAATACAATGATTGTTATTACTAACGCTACTAGCGTTATTCCTTTATTTGATTTCATTTTTCTTTTTCCTCCATATAATTTAAAATATTAAACAATAAGAATTTAAATACTAAGGATTTGTAGGTTGTGCTACTGTTTCTACTTTTCCAGTTTCTGCCCCTTCTTTCAAATCTTTATCATATTCTGTACTAGTTTGTTTTTTTATTTTAACAGCTTTGTCTGTCCATTCTAATGTTGCTTCATAAGTTGTATTTTTGGCTTTACTAGTTGCAGTAGCTGCTTTCCCGTCTTGTGTATTAGTGTGTGATCCGGTACTAGGAGTACCTTCAGCTATTACTATTCTAGTCTCATAAGGTTTTGCAGAAGTACCATCTCCACCTGTATTGCTCAAATCATCCTTAACATTGGTTAATGTAGTTCCACTATCTTTAGTATCACCACCAAATTTTACAATATAAAATCCATTATTTTGTAATTCTTTATCTAATTCATAAACAGTAACATTATCATAAATTTTAGCTGATGTATTGTCGCTCCATACATCTCCTAAGAAATCTGATGTAACTGATGTTAATGTCATTTCTAATGCTGACCTTGCTGATGCTACATCTGTTTTCGTTGAAGCATTTTGTGCTTGAGTTAACACTCCATTATCTCCTACTACAAGTGATATTGAAACACCTGCTAATATCAATAATACTATAATCGTTATAACTAACGCGACTAGTGTTATACCTTTGTTTGATTTCATTATTTATATCCTCCTAATATTTAATAAAACGCAATTACAATTACTAATCATTAAGTAGATGATTTGGTTCCTTTTTCTTCACCTTCAGTCCAGCTTCCTGTTATTTTAACAGATCTCTCTGACCATGTTAATGTTGTTTTATATGTTGTGTTAATAGCTTTTCCTTTATCATCAGTATTAGAGTGATCATTTTCACCAGGTTCACCTTCTGCAATTACAATATCAGTTACTACAGACTTAGCATCTGCTGCTGTTGTTCCAGTATTAGGATCAGCACTAACCATCCCATCCTTTGTAGCATTTGCACCAGTAGTAGTAGTACCACCAAATTTTACAATATAAAATCCATTATTCTGCAATTCTTTATCTAAGTCGCTAACTTTTACATTTTCAAATATCTTAGCTGATGTATTATCCTCCCATACATTTCCCAAAAACTCAGATGTTATTGATGTTAACGTCATTTCTAACGCAGATTTTGCTGATGCTAAATCAGTTTTTTGAGACGCATTTTGAGCTTGAGTCAATACACCATTATCACCTACTACCAATGAGATTGATACTCCTGCTAATATTAACAATACTATAATCGTTATTACTAACGCGACTAAAGTTATACCTTTGTTTGATTTCATTTTTTTCCTCCTTATATAATTTTAATTTTTCTTTTGTATTTTATATTTAATTAATAATATAAAAAACTATTTCAAATTTCTTTATTATTCTTAACCGCCCCCTTAATATATTCATTATTATTATTTTTCTAAATTATTAGTTTCAGACGTTCAATGCTATTTTTGCTTAGATGA
>CANRBL010000078.1 GCA_947628835.1 uncultured Clostridia bacterium
GGGGTAAGGGGGAACTATGCCTTTTTTCCTTGTTTTGGTTTTATTTATATAAATTTTTCTTTCAAACTATAATCATAAAAATGAAAGAAATTTTTTATAACTACTTGACAAATATAAATAAAAATATTATAATTTAAAACTGTAATAGTTAATTGCAGGTGTAGTTCAATGGTAGAACCTCAGCCTTCCAAGCTGATGACGTGGGTTCGATTCCCACTACCTGCTCCAATAAGTAAAATCGTCGCACTAGACGAAAATGGTTAATTGACTGTAAAAGGTCAATTTTTTTTGCCTTTTAATTTAACCAGAAAGGATGATGTGATATATAATTACTATAATCAAAAAAAATTAAAATAAGCAAAGAATTATTATCGAAAATTGAATGGGCTTGTGCCTTTAGTAAAACTACTCCTAAAATAATAGATGGAACTTTAAGAATAATTAAACATACTAATTTAGCATACATAGAACCACATAGAGTAATTATAAACAATAAGCTATATTCATTTTTTAATGAACACGATTATTTCTATATAGGTAGTTTAAAAAACAAATATTTCTTAAAAAATTTGAAAAATTTTTAAATTAAACTTTACGATTGGCGTTTTTCTGTACTAGTAAATAGGAGGTATTTGTAAAATGAGTAAAGAAAAAGAAAATTGCAGGAATTTATATTCGTATTAGCACAAAAGATTAAGCAAGAGAAGGATTTTGTTTAGGAGAACAAAAGGAAAAACTATTACAGCTATGTGAATTTAAGGATTTAAAGTGTATTAAGATGCAGGAATAGAAGATAGACCAGCATTTCAATAAATGTTAGCAGATATGAAGAAAGGTAAAATCAATTATATTGTAGCCTATAAGTTGGACAGAGTTACTCGTTTTTTGATATGATTTTTAATATAAGTAATTATATAGTATATTAATGTAAAAGGAGGTTTGTTATGAAAACAAAAAATATCATTATCTATATTAAGTTTTGCAATAATTCTTATTCTAAATACAACAAAAGTAAATGCACTTGTAGCTCGTGTTATATATAATCCAGTAAATGTTTTTATATCTAATATGATGAAAATCACTCCAGTCGTTTTATTTATAGCTTATTTTATAGGTGCTATTATTTATTATATGAGATCAAAAAAAGAAAAAAAAATAAAAATAATAAGATTAGTTATATGGTTAATAGTATTAACAATAATAGCTACAATATTATATTGTTGTGCTGATATAGTTTATGAAGCAGGAGCAACATATTCTAGCACACCAATGAATTTTTAGAATAAGGTGAATATATAATGAAAAAAAATATTTTTATAATAATAGAACTAGTTATAATTATAGCTTTATCTATTGTAATAATATTAAAGTATAATGAAAATAATATATTAAATATGACTCAGAAATAGAAAAAAAGTGGTTAATACGACAAGAAGATATTCCCTATGATTTATCTCAAGCAGAAAAATATGAAATAGTTCAGACATACTTAAACTTTTCACCAGAAATAAGAGTAAGAAATATTAATAATAATGAATATATACTGACAATTAAATGTGATACAGCATTGAAGGGGTTTGTTAGAGAAGAACATGAATGGTTAATATCTAAGGAAGAATATGATAAATTATTAACTAAAAAAGAAGGAAATACTATAAATAAAACAAGATATAGATTTAAAGATGAAAAAGGAATTGAAATGGAAATTGATATATTTTCAGGAGATTTAAAAGGACTAGCATATTTAGAGATAGAATTTGTTGATACTGAAAGTGCTAATAAGTATTTGACTCCAAACTGGGTTGTGAAAGATGTTACAACAGATTTGTCAATAAAAATGGTTATCTTGCCAGATATGGTATTCCAAATAGTTTTTTTGAATATATAAAATAAAACTCAAATACAGTTGATTAATTAAATATTTTTCGAAGATAACTTTCCGAATTGCTCTATAGCAACTTTCAAATTAATATTCATATATAAAAAGAGTGTATAATATTTTGTTATTATGCTTTGTAAAAAATTATGATTTAATAATTAATATATCCAATTATTTCTAAAATAATTGGATATATATATTAATTTAGTCCATATAAATTACCTTCAACAAGAAGTTTTGCTCTTTGTTTAGTTTTTTCATCAGAATTTAAAGCATTTTCTAAAAATTCAGGGTGATTGATTAGAAACTCTTTCATAGTTTCGTCAGGATTATCAAAATATTTATTTAACATTTTTTGTTGTTCTACATTAATAGAATGTAAATCTAAAGCTTGTTGGAACAAACTTTTATCTAATTGTACAACAGGTAAAGGTTGAACACCAGTATTTTTTAATATATCTGATCCACCTTGCATTCTATCAATTACAAAAGAAGTCCAAACCATTTTTGCACCTAATTTTTCAATTACAGGAATCCAAGCACGAACATAACTTGATGCAGTAGTTACTAAGTCAGCAATATGTAAAACCTTTTTTCCGTTTAAATTATCAACTTTTGTTATTTCAGTAAAATCATAGTTACTAATAATACAATCCAAATTTTTAAAAATAGAGATGTGAGGCTTTTTTAATAAATAAGCTATGATATTAGAGAAAAACCAATCTCTTCTTTCTCCTCCTGAAATATAATCAATTTCATCAATATTTATATTTTTTTCTATAATTTCCTTCATAGAATTTATTACGCTTTTGTATATTGCATTATCATTATATTGTTTTAAAACTTTGTCAAATATTTTTTGTGGTAATTCAGTTCTATTAGATAACAAAGTATCTATAAAAGTTAATAATTCAGTTGCTTCTTTTTCGCTACCATATAAAAAATGTGTATTAACAAAGTAAGGTCCTATTTTACCAGATGTATACCAAAAAGGTTTATTTTCAGGACAAAATCTTACTGCTGTTGTACTAAATAAGTTTGATATAATATCAGACATAATAACCTCCATTCTGACAAATTATGTCAGCAAAATTTAATCATTAATATTATATACGAAAAAATAAAAAAGTCAATAGAGTGTAAAACAGTCAGCCATAAAATACACTCATTCCTTCTCGCTTCGCTCAAAGGCACACATAGTAATGAAAGCCTTGAGATTGAAGCGTTTTT
>CANRBL010000079.1 GCA_947628835.1 uncultured Clostridia bacterium
TCATCTAAGCAAAAATAGCATTGAACGTCTGAAACTAATAATTTAGAAAAATAATAATAATGAATATATTAAGGGGGTGAATAAAGGAAAGTAAAAAAATATAAAAAGCTGTTAATCTTTTTAAATAAATAAAAGTTATTTTAATAGATATACAGAAGAAAAGATTAAAATTAAGAAATAAAAAGGAGGAAAAAAGAAAATGAAAAGAAACGAAGGTATAACACTTGTAGCGTTAGTAATAACAATAATTGTGTTATTAATATTAGCAGGAGTTTCAATTTCACTTGTAGTAGGTGATAATGGTGTGTTAACTCAGTCACAAAAAGCAGCAACAGATACTAATGCTGCTAATGCTCAATCAGCAGTAGAAATGACTGCAGCAAGCTTAAATAGTAAATTTATGGGAGAAGTATGGAAAGATAATAGAACTGCAAAAATATATAATACTTATAAATTCAAAGATTTTGAAAAGGAATTAGAAGAAAATGGTTATACAATAGTTGATCATACATCTGATAGTGAAAAATATATAGATAATACTGATAAAGATACTTCTAATTATGATAACGATAGTGGTACTTCGGATATACCAGATATACCAACTGTAGTAATTACAGTGAAAAAAAATGAAGATAAAGCAAAAACAACATGGGAATTTAATTTATCATTTAATGAAAATGGAACTCAAATTACTGTAGCAAAACAATAAAATAATTAGATAATTAAATAAAATTAATTAAAATTAGGAGGAAAAAAATGAAATCAAATAAAGGTATTACATTAGTTGCTTTGGTAATAACAATTATTGTGTTATTAATTTTAGCTGGTGTTTCTATTTCACTTGTTGTAGGTGATAATGGAGTATTGACTCAAGCAGGAGATGCAGCTGATAAAACGGATTTAGCTTCAGCGGAGTCTGCATTAGAATTAACATTATCAAGTGTTTATTCTAATTTTATGAGTAATGTTTGGAATGATGATGTTACAGCTAAAATTGCTGATAATGTAACAGTTGCTGAATTAGATAAGGAGTTACAAAATAATGGATATTATATAGTAAAATTTGGAGATGATAGTAAAGTAACTAGTGATGAAACTACAAATATAGCAGGAGATGCATCAGGAGATAGTACTAGTGGATATACAACTAGTATTACTATCTGTGCTGGTAAACCTGGAACAGCTCCAACTTCTGCGGCTGGACATAAAAATTCAGAAAAACACACAACATATACTGGAAAATTAAAATGGTCAGGTACAATAGTAACAGTTGAAGAAGAATTGAAGATAGATGAAAGTGTAGTTCAAGTTAAATAAGATAATAAATTTTACTTTTAATTTAGTAATAGAAAAATTCCTCTGGCTTTAGCTAGAGGAATTTTTTGTTTTTAAGAACTCAAAAAGCTTGCTAGAAGCTATTTTAAATACCAAGATTACAGGAATAGAAGTGAAAAATGAAGTTTCTTTAGATAGAGAATCTCATGCAAGCAAAATATTTTTTAATTCATTGAAAAAGGGGAAAAGTTATGATATATTAAATAAAAATGAAATGGAGGAGCTATTCAAAATGAACGAAGAAATAAGAGATGTAGATGCAATAGCTAAAAAAATATTAGAAGACGAAGAACTTATGAATGCTATTGATAGAATGGAAATGGCAATTGTAGACGAAAAGCTAAAACTAGAATTTGCTTATGAGAATGGAGAAAAAAGCGGAATTGAAAAAGGTCAAAAAGAAAATTCAAAAGAAATAGCCAAAAATTTATTGAATAAAGGTATAGATATAAATACCATTATTGAAGTAACAAAACTATCTAAAGAAGAAATCGAAAATTTATAGTAAAAAAAAATTCCTCTAGCTAGAGGAATTTTTTTTAATCTAAAGTATATGAAAAATATTTTGTATTGACATATTCATAAATGCGTGCTAAAATCATTCATAAGTTATTACTTGTTATTAATATTACTTAATTATATTTTTATTCTTTATAAACTTTTTATTTCAAAAAAGTTTATTTTCCATTATTTTTATATTTTTAACTTAATACAAGTAAAATCTTGGCTTAGATGGAGGTGACAAAATATGAGTATTATTGTCGATAACTCTCATCCATATAGACATTTTAAAGCCAAGGAAATGTCTATTCGTAGAGATGATATTTTTAAAATTATATTTGGCTCTGATAATAATATTGTTTTCCTAAAAAGCTTGCTAGAAGCTATTTTAAATACCAAGATTACAGGAATAGAAGTGAAAAATGAAGTTTCTTTAGATAGAGAATCTCCTGATAATAAATTGATTAAAGTAGATATCTTGGCAGAAATAGATAAAAAAGAGCTAGTCGATATTGAAATTCAAAACAAAAACATGTATAATATAATTAAACGAGGAGAATCTCATGCAAGCAAAATATTTTTTAATTCATTAAAAAAGGGAAAAAGTTATAATATAGCCAAAAAAACTATCATTATTTGGATAACTGATTTTGACCAATTTGAAGATGGACCATATCATGAAGTATCAAAACTTATAAGAAACTCAAATGGAGAAATATTATCAGAAGATATGATATACCATTTTATACAACTTCCAAAATTTTATAAACAAGTCAATAAAATTGTTACACCTGAAGAGCAATGGCTTGCATATTTATCTTGTCAATTAAATAAAAATGAAATGGAGGAGCTATTCAAAATGAACGAAAAAATAAGAGATGTAGATGCAATAGCTAAAAAAATATTAGAGGACGAAGAACTTATGAATGCTATTGATAGAATGGAAATGGCAATGGTAGACGAGAAACTAAAACTAGAATTTGCTTATGAGAATGGAGAAAAAAGCGGAATTGAAAAAGGTCAAAAAACTGGAATTAAAATTGGCGAAAAAGAAAAATCAAAAGAAATAGCCAAAAATTTATTGAATAAAGGTATAGATATAAATACCATTATTGAAGTAACAAAACTATCTAAAGAAGAAATTGAGAAATTATAGTAGAAAAATTCCTCTGGTTTAAACCAGAGGAAATTTTTTTTAATGTATATAATCTTCCGGCTATGCCGGTAGTAACATAGGCTTTAGCTTTGTAGCAAAGCAACTCCTTTCAT
>CANRBL010000080.1 GCA_947628835.1 uncultured Clostridia bacterium
GATATAAAATGAGATACTTTTGAGTGAATTTTCCCACTTAATATGTATTTTACTGCGTTATACTTAATTTGTCAATATTGTCATAGTAGAGTAAGTAGGGGAAGGCTACTGATATATATTAGTCTTCCCCTAGTAGTAAGTTTCATTCTAAATATATTCTGTTATAATTGATATAATGAGTATTCGCCATAAAAGTCTAATAAATATATAATATCAACTATTAGACTTATCCACCAAAATAGCTAAAATAAGAGCAATAAATACTATAAATATAAGTCCACTTTTAAGGCTGACTTTACTATATTACATATTAGTATTGATAACATATTTATAATATCCTGCACCTGGGAACAAATCTGAACCTATTATAGCAATTACATTTATAATACCGGTTTTGGTCTAAGAACATTGGTTGTTTCATATTGCAATTATCAGTACTAATATTTTTATTGTACCCCTCTACATATAATGGATCATTTTCTATTCCTGGCATACTTTTGTGTATTTCAATGAATTTATTTTTATAACATTCTCTTAACTTATTTAGAAATGTAGTTTCATCTATTTGTTTAATCTTTAACAATTCAGAATTGCTAACGGTTTTTCCAGTATTTGTATTGATATTATATACATCATAATTAACAAAATCAGTATAATCTTCAATGCTTATTACTAAAGATAATATCTCATTATTCAAATGATAATTATATTTTTTATGGTAAAATTCATCATCATCATATTCTTCATACTTTCTTTTTATTTTTTCATTTATATCATCAACCTCTTTAGAACCACTGATATTTATAATAGGGTAAGACTGATTTGATAATGTATATACAATATCTTTGTCTTCATCTAATGACTTAATATCTTCTAATGCACCTTCATCAATTTCATCCATTTTAGAATATACATTCGTTTTTTCAAATACTCCAACGAAGGAATTCTCGTAAATTTCATCATATAGTAGAGCAGCTTTACCTTGGCTATATGTATAATACACATCCGAATGATTTTTAGACCATCCTTGACCTGTTATTAGATATATTGTTAATTTATCAGTTATCATATTTAATTCAGCTTCTATTAAAACAGTTGCTTTAAATTCATCTTTTCCTTCTGTTGTTTCAGCAAATCCATCTCCATCATAAATAATAACATTTGAATATACCCTTTCAATGACCTCATTATCAGTATCCAAAGACATTACAATATATTTTGCACTATATAATTCTTTCGGTAAAATTGAGGTTGTATATGTTCCATTTTGATATTTATCGCTTTTTTTTGTAATTTCCTCATATATTCTAGTCAAAAAATGCTCTTTAGCTTCTTTAACTTTTTCGCCATATTTTTTTTCATATTTTGCTTGTTCTTCATTACCTTGTTTTATGCTGGTTTCAATTTTTTCTAAATCTTTAAGTGTTATATCTTTTAAAGAATAATATTTATAAATCGCAGCAATTTGCTCTCTTGTATAATTAGGATAATATTCGGAAATTCCATCCCATATTTCTTCTTTTCTTTTTTCTTCATATATATTTTTTAAAAAATATGCACTAATTATCATAATAATCAAAACAAGCATGATTAAAATTATTAACATTTTCTTTTTATTACTTTTCATTGTTTAATCTCCTTTTATTGCATTTTGTGTTTTTAATTTTGTTCTAAAATATGTGCATTATTTCCTAATCCGTAACTTTCAAGCTTACCCCAATTGTTTTTATTTAAGAAATCTGTAAAGTCTTTATAGGTAGAATCATATATGTTATTGTTCCCGAATAACTTTTATCTAATTAGTGTATTAATTGCCTATTAATTACTTCCATTGGGTCACATTTTAATCTAAAAAGACCAAATATTTTCGTTTCTATACAACCATCGCGATATTGTTTATATTCGAAAGTTACATCTGTTATATTATCGGTCATATAGCTCCAAGCAGGTGTTATCATACGATTATGTGCTTCTTCAACATGATATGCAGATGTTTTCATTGTTGTATATTCATGAAATAGTAATAAGAATACAACAAGCGGTATTGCAGAACATACAATATATATCAATTTTTTACTTTTAGACTTTTTATTCAAATAGTTATGATTTCCCTTATTATAAATATCTAATATCCTATTTTCCAGTTCTTTATCTTCTACTGGTAAATAACGCAAAGTAGATTTACTTTCCATATTTTCTAATCTATATATTTGCACTATATCTCCTTTTCCACCATCTGGTAATAGTACAATATAGTTTTCGTCATCTAACTGTATTAGGTCTAAAAACTTTAATTTTGCATTAGTTCCATTGTCATAATTTAATCTTACTGTTTCTAAATATTTGAAGTTTATATTTGCCATATTACATCCCTCTTTAATCTAATATTACTACATTATTCGACATTATTTTATCACTAATGTTTTGCTTTGTAAATAATGTAAACATATCCTATTTAATCTTTTATATATAGGACTATTAGTCTTATTCATTTGCACTTGATTATATAGTTCTATTATAGCACCTTCTTTTGACATATTATCGCCACCTTTCCAGTATAGGTATTGCTTAATTTGAATTATAACTCTAAGAGATAGGAGATGTCTTGTCCTAGCTTAATTATTCTATTCTTGTGTGCTACTCCATACACTTACGTATATTAGTATGCAATTTTGTATGCAACGGGAATAATAGACTTAATATTAGTTGAACTGCTTGAAATATGTAGGTTTTAAACGATTTTTACTTGCTTTACATAATACTTACTACGCTACTTACAATCTGGTGTATTTCATTTGAAATTTAAAAGTACCACTCCCTAAAGAGTAGTACTGTCAATGGTTTGCGACTTTTGGTCGTGAGATATGTAATTGCATACTTTAACTGATTTATAATAATTATCATTGGAGCGGGTAGCGGGAATCGAACCCGCGCTATCAGGTCGGAAGCATGACATTCTACCACTAAATTATACCCGCGTGTTAGATATAATTATACTAAAATTTATCAAATATTTCAATACAAATTAAAACTTTTTTGATATTTATATTAAATAAAATACAAGAGAATAAAACA
>CANRBL010000081.1 GCA_947628835.1 uncultured Clostridia bacterium
CATATAGAAAATCTTAATTTCGTTTTTCCAATCACATTCGTCATTCCATTCAAATTCTTATATTTCAATGCTTTTAAAACTATTTTTATATAAAACAATTAACTTGTAACAACAAATTGAAAAGCCTTAGATTTTCTATTTTCATAAATTAGAAATCTAAAGCTCATCTATTCTTTTATTTTATATCTTTATATGTATTATATTTTATTTTTGATATTCCTCCAGTTATTATAATTAGTATCATAGCCATTACTAATATTATTCCTTTACCTGTATTTGGTAACTTTGTTTTTGCTGTTGTTCCATCATCTGCAACTTTTTGTGTTGATGATGTGCCTGTACTTGGTGTTTGTTCTGTACTACTTCCATTGTTTTGATTTCCTGATGTTGGATTTTGGTTTGTTGCTCCAGAATTACCACTTTCTTGTGGATTTTGTGTATCTGTACTTTGTCCTCCTGTTGATGGTGTTTGTGTATTGCCTCCTTGATTTTCCGTTGCTGGTGCTTTGTTTACTATTTTTTCAACTTTTCCTATTTCCATAATTGCATATCCTTTTATTGTCTTTATATCTGTATCATTTCCCATAAACCATAAATAATATAATCCATCTTCTGTTGGTTCCTCATTTAAATGAATCACTCCACGTTCATGTACTGATTTCCACTTAGTATTTGTTAAACTTGGAAAGCTTTCTATTCCTTTCAGTTTTAAGCCTGATAAATCATGATTATTATCAATATAATTATTTACAATATCTGCATCATCAATTTTTTCCCATAAAAATTTTACATTTTCTGACTTTATACCATAAATCGTTTTTATCTCATGAGCAGGATTATTTGGTGCTGTCCCATACCAAGAACTTTTTGTAATCATATAAGTTTTCAATAATGGCAAAGTCAAATCAACTTTGTATGGTTCTACTAAATTTGTTTCTTCATCAACTTTTTTAATTGTTATATATGCTGTATCTGTTGATTTTAAAATTGATAAATGATTTTTTTCTGTAGCATTAACATTTATCTGTATCTCCCCTGTTGTATAATTTGGTGCATTTACGCTATACCAATTCTCTATTGTCGCTGTTGATGATTTTTCTATTGCCCATTGATATGATGCACCATCTTCTAGCGTTAATCCTGAAAATAAAAATACTATTGAACCATCTGTTGATGGTACTGATTTTTCTACTTTAATTTCTTCTGCACCATTTGATATTGTTGATATTAACAATATACCTATAAAAACTAATACTGATAAAATTACATTTTTCTTTTTCACAATTAATTCCCTCTTTCTTTTTTATTTTTTTACTATTCATTAAAATAGTTTAACAACTCTATTTGTTATAATTCAGTAACTATACTGGTTAAATATAATGAAAATTTAATATCTTTATATTCATTCCCCCTTTTTTCAGCAAAAATAGAGCATACAACTTTATATAGTAGTTTTATTTTGTAAACTACTATATAAAGCTATATACTCTTTGCTTCTCTTATTTTGATTATTTGACATAATTTTTATTGCTGACAAACTTAGTGCTTGACAAATAAATGGTATTATATTACATAATACTATTATCTCATCTTTTTGTAAACCTATTGTGTGTGTGTGTGTGTGTGTACAGCCTCAAGGCTTTTAGCGTTTTTTCTTATTTTTTCATTTTTCATTTGTTTTTCCCTCCTTTGTTTCTACTTGTTAAATTTTATTACTTGCAATATTTCTAATCTATATTTTGAATTATTACCTTTTAAAATAACCTATTTCAGAATAACTCATTTATGAAAAGTCTTAATCCCTTTTGTAACTTTTTATATCAAATAATTCTTTGTTTTTTATGTTATACTAACTGTTGCTTTTTGTCAATTATTTTTTACTAAAAAGCAGGGTCATTTCATAAAATATTACAATTTTGTAATATTTCTAAAAATTGCTTAAATATCAACTTATATATATTATTAAAATTATGTTAATCGCTTTACTTAATTAATCAAAATATAAAATTTATCAATCATAAAAGTATTGAAAAATCAATGTTTAAATTCAAATATTACAAAATTGTAATATTTTATGAAATGACCCTGACTAAAAAGTTTATTTGTAATATTTTTGTAATATTTATTTTATTTATTTTTTGCGATTTATCCTTTTAAATTATCTCTTCTATATAAAATTCTTCAAATCCTTTAAATATTATTACATATTTTTTTAAATTTTCTTTTTGCTCTAATCTCTTATCTTTTAAATATTTTCCTAACTGATTTTTTGCCTCTACGCTTAGCTTTTTTACATTACTTTTCTTTGCATTTTCTTTATTTAAATATTTTAATTCTACTATTCCTTCATATGTTGCTAAACTGTTACTTGATTTTTGTATTAGCATATCTACAAATCCTTGTCCTGCTGGATATTCTCCATATACTACATATTGGCTACTTAATGCTAAAATCATACTAAATATATGTTTTAAATTCATCTCATTAAAATTTTCTTTATCTCTTACACTACAATGCATTAAAAATTCTTGCACTTTCTCTACTATTTTTTCTATTTCTCCTCTTTCTGCAAATAATACTATTGCCTCTTCTATTTCATTTGTATCTATCTTATATGCATCACGTCTTTCTACTAATTTTAAAAAATAATCTGCATATAATACTTGTGATACATAATTTGGTATTTTAAATGTTGTTCTTATTCCTACTTCTTTTATTGTTATATACCCATTATAAAACAACATTGATATAAAATCATCTGTATTAAATCTTTTATCTAATTCAAATAATTGTACTAAATTTCCTTTTACTTTTCCATTCATTAATAATTCTTCTAATACTTTATAATTATTTTCTCTATTTAGCAATCCTGCTATATTTTCTATTTTACTTCCTGTTGTTGCTAAGTTTCCATCTGTTAATTGCTCTGGTGCCATTCCTAATTGTAC
>CANRBL010000082.1 GCA_947628835.1 uncultured Clostridia bacterium
GCTTGCTTAATGATAATCTGCTACTGGAAGTTATTGGAAATATTACAAAATTGTAATATTTTGTGAAATGACCCTGAATGAGGTATCATTGGAATGGAAAAATAAGAGAATTAGTAATATAATAGGAAATTATAAAAAAATTTTATGGCACACATCCACAACAAGTGTGTCATAAAATTTTTTATATAGTAGGAAAATTCTCCGAATTTCCTATAATATAAAGCATTCCACAGAAAAATTGCTATGCAATAGGATATTATATAGAATTCATTACATAAGTATATTAATAGCATTATATATAAAGGTAGTTATAAAACATAAAAATATTCCACAAACTGTAGGTATAGCAAAGGCAATAGCAGACCATTTTATACTTCCAGTTTCTTTTTTTATGGTCATTAATGTTGTGCTACAAGGAAAATGGAACACTGTAAAAATCATAACATTAATAGCTGTTAAAATAGTCCAGCCATTTTGTATTAAAATATTTCCAATGCTGAAAGTATCTTCTATATTTATAAGAGAATTATTTCCTAAATAACACATAAGAACAATAGGAAGAACAATTTCATTTGCTGGAAGACCTAGTATAAATGCAGTTAAAATATAACCATCTAAGCCTAATAATTTTGCGAAAGGATTTAAAAAATTGGCTATTAAATTTAAAATTGTAGTGCCATTAATTCCTACATTAGCAAAAAGCCAAATGACTAGACCAGCAGGTGCAGCAAAAACAATTGCTCTACCCAATACAAATAAGGTTCTGTCAAAAATTGATGATATAATTATTCTACCAATTTGAGGTTTTCTATAAGGTGGAAGTTCCAATATAAAAGAAGATGGCATACCTTTTAATATTGTTTTTGATAAAAGTTTTGATATTATTAAAGTCATAAATATTCCAAGTAATATTACTAAAATAACAGCAATAGTAGAAATTATAGAACTTGAAAATCCTGAAAAGCTACCAGCAATAAATATTGTAGAAATAGATATTAATAAAGGGAATCTGCCATTGCATGGGACAAGACTATTTGTTATTGTGGCAATTAATCTTTCACGTGGAGAATCAATTATTCTACATCCAACAACTCCAGCAGCATTACAACCAAATCCCATAGTCATAGTTATCATTTGTTTACCATTTGTGCAAGCTTTTCTGAAGAATCCATCTAAATTAAAAGCAATTCTAGGTAAATAACCTAAATCCTCCAAAATTGTAAATAAAGGAAAAAATATAGCCATAGGAGGAAGCATAACTGCAATAATCCAAGTAACAGTTTGATATACACCTAAAATAAGCATATCAGATAACCAAGTAGGGAGGTGTATAAAAGAAGCAAATTGTAATAATATATTTTGAAACCATAAAAATATATTAGATAATAATTGAGAAGGATAATTTGCACCAATTATAGTAATCCAGAAAATTAATCCTAAAAATAAAATCATTATTGGAAAACCAAATTTCTTTGAAGTCAAAATTGAATCAATTTTTCTATCAAAAGAATTATAATTTTGTTTTTCAAAATGACATACTTCATTACATAAACTTTCACATTTAATCATTATAATAGAAACAACTTTATCTCTAAAACAGTTATTGTCAATATTGTTATCAGACAATTCATTTTTTACTGATTCTAAAGTAGATTGTAAAGTGGGAATTTGAGAAAAATTCAAATTTAAATTTTTTTCAATTGAAGAAATGATACTTTTTTCACCATCAATAAGTTTTAATGAAATCCACTTATACAATAATGAAGGGATATTTGTTATATTTTTAAGTTCATTTTCAACTAAAGAAATATTTTTTTCAATTATAGGAATATATGTAATTCTTTTTGGATTAGGAATAATTTTTCCGATACATACGTTATAAGTAACCTGTAACAATTGTTTTAATGTGCTTTTTTTTCTTGCAGTAGTTCCCACGACAGGAACTCCTAATAATGAAGAGAGTTTTTTTAAATCTATATGTATTCCTTTTTTTTCAGCTTCATCAAGTAAATTTACACAAACAATAATATTATTTGTGATTTCCATTATTTGAAAAACTAAATTTAAATTTCTTTCTAAACAAGTTGCATCAAGTACAACTATAGTAGCATTAGGATTTCCAAAACAAATATAATCTCTTGCAATTTCTTCTTCTTCAGAATGTGACATAATAGAATAAGTACCAGGAATATCAACAAATAAAAATTGTTTATTTAAATAAGAACATTCACCAGCAGCATTACTAACTGTTTTACCAGGCCAATTACCTGTATGTTGTTTCATTCCAGTTAAATTATTAAATATTGTAGATTTACCAACATTAGGATTTCCTGCTAGAGCAACAGTAAAGTCACATTTATTTTTTAAAATTTCAAAATTTTCTGATAATAAATTACTACCAGTAGAAGCAGTTGTTAATCCCATATTAAATTTCATTCCTTTCTCGCTTCGCTCGCAAGGCACACATAGGAATGAAAGCCTTGAATTTGAAGCATTTTCGTTATATAATACCTCTAAGGAATATAAACTACAAAGCACGGGAGGGAGAGTTGCAGACTTCTGCAACTTTCAGATTAAATCAGTATATTAAACAGTGCAAGTGCAGTTATTTCAAGCACACATAAGTAGTCCTTTGAGGCTGTAAACTAATCATTGACTGATAAGTTTGTTATAGTGTTAATTGCA